>JAEUGZ010000272.1 GCA_016794725.1 Opitutaceae bacterium
TTCATCGAGTTCAAGACACCGGGATTTGGAGTGTTCGGCATCTCCGCCGCCATCCTCCTGGCGGCCGTATTCTTTGGTCACTACGTCGCAGGGTTTTCCGGTCATGAGCCCGTGCTGGTCTTTGCGGTCGGCGTGTTGGCGGTGGTGGTGGAGTTGTTCTTCTTTCCTGGGGTCGTTGTGCTCGCCCTGGCTGGAATTGTCCTGATGTTGGGTTCGTTGGTGTGGGCGATGGCGGACATTTGGCCTGATCAGCCGCTTGTATGGTCGGGCGATCTGCTTTTGGCGCCGATCGCGAACGTCGGGGCGGGGCTTCTCTTCGCGACGGTGCTGGCCCTGGTTTTGGCGCGCTTCATGCCCCGGGGGTGGGTTTGGGACCGGCTGGTTCTGACCACCAGCGTGGGCACTCCAGCCCCGATGGCGCCGAACGAAGGAGAAGCGGCGGGTGAATTCAAACACCTGGTCGGTGCGCGGGGTGTTGCCATGACTGGCCTGTATCCAAGCGGCCAGATCGAAGTCATGGGACGTCGCTACGAAGCCCACCTTGCTCTTGGTTCGGCCGACCCGGGGACTCCGGTGGTCGTGCGTGGGCAGTCGGGATTTTCACTCAAGGTGGAGCGTATCGACGCATGAATGCGATCACCATCCTTTTTGCCCTGGGTATTCTCCTGCTGGCGCTGGAAGTGTTTGTTCCGGGCATGGTGCTTGGCGTCATCGGCGGTCTCGCTCTGTTGGGCGGGGTCGTTGTTGCGTTTCAGAGCTACGGTGCGCGGGGTGGCCTGGGGGCCTTTGCGGCGGCGCTGGCATTGGTGGGCGCCGTGTTGGTGATCGAGTTCGTGGTGCTGCCGCGGACGTCGTTTGGCCGCCGCATGTTCCTGAAAACCGATGTGGCGGGAACCAGCCAGCCTCCTCTCGCTGATGCCTCGGTGGTTGGAAAACCTGCGAAGGCGCTCACGGCTCTCGTTCCTTCCGGGTATGTCAGCATTGAGGGGAAGCGCTACGATGCATTCTCGCAGTCCGGGCATGTCCATCCGGGTGAAACACTCCGGGTAGTCGGATTGGATAACTTTCGTGTCATTGTAACCAAGTCATAATCTCCCATGGATATCCTTCGTTCCCCTACCTTCTGGGTGGCCGTTCTCAGCATCGGCCTCTTGTTCTTCCTGTTTATTGTCCTGTCGTTCCTGAGCGTCTACGTTCGTGCCTGGCTGGCGGACGCCTATGTCGGCATCCTGAACTTGCTGGCAATGCGGCTTCGACAGGTGCCCTACGGGATGATCGTGGATGCTCGCATCACGGCCAAGAAGGCGGGAACGGATCTCTCCAGTGATGAACTCGAAGCCCATTACCTCGCGGGGGGCAATGTTGTCCCAACGGTGCAGGCCATCATTGCTGCACAGAAGGCCGGAATCTCCCTGACATGGAGACAGGCATGCGCGATCGACCTCGCGACAAAGGGCTCGGGAAAGAGCGTGGCGGAGGCAGTTCGAACCTCGGTGGATCCCAAGGTCATTGATTGTCCAAATCCGGAAGGCGGGCGAACCACCATTGATGGCGTCGCCAAGGACGGCATCCAGGTGAAGGTGAAGGCTCGAGTGACCGTGCGGACAAACCTAGACCGCTTTGTCGGCGGAGCCAAGGAGGACACCATCATCGCCCGTGTCGGCGAGGGAATTGTCACCACCATCGGTTCGGCCGAAAGTTACAAGGTCGTGCTGGAGTCTCCCGACAGCATTTCCAAGACGGTGCTCAAGCGCGGGCTCGATGTTGGGACTGCCTTTGAAATTCTCTCGATTGACATTGCAGACGTCGATGTGGGCGAGAACGTCGGCGCCAAGCTTCAGGTGGCCCAGGCGGAGGCCAACAAGAACATGGCGCAGGCGCAGGCTGAAATCCGGCGCGCGGCGGCGGTTGCCCTCGAGCAGGAAATGAAGGCGCGCATCCAGGAAATGCAGGCAAAGGTGGTTGAAGCCCAGGCCCAGGTACCGCAGGCCATGGCCGAGGCGTTTCGCTCGGGACGGCTGGGGGTGATGGACTATTATAAGATGGAAAATGTTCAAGCGGACACAGCGATGCGCAAGTCCATCGCCGATCCGGAAGGTAAGAAATAGTCGGCATTGGCGGGCCCGAGCGTTCACAAGAAGCCGTCATCATGGACTGGATTCTAGATCACCTTCAGATCCTGGTGTTTTTTGCCGGCATCATCGCGTATTGGATCAATCAGCGACGTCGCGAAAAGGCGGGGGAGTCGGCGGATTACGACGGGGATGGTATCCCCGATACACCAACGGTGCGACGCAAGTTGGATCCGAATGAGCCTGATCCGGAGGAGGCGGAGCGCACCCGCAAAATCCAGGAACAGATACGGCGCAAGATCTCCGAGCGCCTCAACGGTGAGGCGGAGTCTGCGGGTCCGCCTCCTTTGGTGCCCGTTCCGTCGACCGGTCAACCACGCACCCCACCTCCGGATTCCACCGCCGCCCCGCGTCCGGCCTCAGAGGGGCCCATACCCGACGTCATCCGTCGGGTATTCGAGCCGGTGCGTGACACTGAAGCAGAGGCTCGACATGCCGCCGAACGGGCAGCCTGGGAGCGGCAACGCCAGCTTCAGGCCCAATTGGCGACCCTCGAAGCCCAGCGGCAGGCCGAGCTGACACAGGCAGCTTCCGTCCGTTCTCTGGCGATTGAAGCCGAGACCCGCAAAGAAGTCTCCCCGTCGAACTGGATCGCCGAATTGCGAGGCGCTAAGAATCTGAAGCGTGCGGTGGTGGTGCGCGAAGTGCTGGGAACCCCTGCTGGTCTGCGTTGACGAGGCTTCCGGATTGCGATCGAAATTGGACGGACGGTGAGTGCGCCTCGCTTAGGGCGGCGCAATGATATCGGCCTTGCGGGCCCTCACGCCGTTGTTCATCGGCATCGGCGTCCGGCCGGAGAACACCTTGCCATCAAGCTCAATTGCTTCCGGGGGATTGGCCTCGACCTGCAACTGGCCCCGGTGCGGGACCACACGAACTTCTCCGCCTGAGAGCCGGCCCTTGAAGAGCACCTTGCGTCCTTCCGCCTGTGTGACCGTGACGGATACGGCTTGCAGGGCGTAGACCGTGATGGTGGGTTCGCCGGGTGCCGGTTCGACCGCGACCTGCGCACCCGAAGCAGCATTCGATCCAGAGCCGGAACTTGGGCCCGATTTGTCGGAGCTGAATACGCGGATACCGACAAACACCATCACGACAAGCAGCACCAATGCCCCAAGAGCGAGCCCTCCCTTGAGCAGGAGCGCCCTGTCGATTTGAGGGCCAGCCCCGGCCCGGGGACGAAATGTGGCAGGATTGTTGTCGACGGGTCCTCCTTCGACCGCGCCTTCCGTGGCTCCAGGCGAGGCTCCACCCGGGACCGATTCGCGAGTGGCAGACTTGGCGGTGGATACGGAAAGGTCCATTCGACCAAAACTCTCCCGATTGAGGCCACGGGCCTTCGATTCGCCGAGCCCCAGTCCCTTATAATCGTTGATGATCTTGTCTCCCGGCAGTTTCAGAAAGAGCGCGTAGGTGCGCAGGAATCCGCGCACATAAATCTCGGGCAATTTGATGTCGAACTGGTTGTTCTCGAACTTGTGCAGGTAATCACCCCGAATTTTGGTCGCTTCCGCAGCTTCGCGGATGGAAACACCTTTCCGTTTGCGAGCCTCTTCGAGTCGTTCACCGATCGTCTGCATGGCCGTGAGTAAGGTGAAATGGGCGGGGGAGGAAAGACGGAACTGCCCGGGCGACCCGACTTTCCGCGGCTCTGACCGGGTTTGAGTGCGAGGGGCCTAAACGTCCGCAAGAAGGGATCGAAACGTCAAAGCGAATCCAGATCGACCAGAATTTCACGAGGGCTGGATCCATTCTCAGGTCCAACCACGCCCTTTTGCTCCATGAGATCCATGATTCGGGCGGCACGGTTGTACCCGATTCGAAGGCGGCGCTGAATCATGGAGGTGGAGGCGCGCCGCGTTGAACGCAGAACGTCCAAGGCCTGACGGTAGAGGTCTTCGTCGTCCCCCATGTCGTCATCGGAATCGTCCGTGTTGCCATCCTCGTCCGCTTCCCGGGCCGCCCGATCGATCTGGGCCTGGACGTCATTGGCAAAGAGGGGAGGCCCGTTCTTCTTCAGGAAATTGACGACTTCGTGCACCTCGTCATCGGAAACAAATGCGCCTTGGGCTCGAACCAGTCGCGAGCTGCCAGGAGGCGAAAAGAGCATGTCCCCGCGGCCGATCAGGGTATCGGCGCCCTTCGTGTCGAGAATGGTCCTGGAATCGACCTGGGAAGCGACTTGAAACGCGATTCTCGACGGGAGATTGGCCTTGATCACGCCGGTGATCACGTTGACCGACGGTCGTTGGGTCGCGATGATCAGGTGAATGCCCGCGGCACGCGCCAGCTGGGCAAGGCGGGCGATGCTGGTTTCAATCTCAGCGGGGGCGACCATCATGAGATCCGCCAGTTCGTCGATGATGGCTACAATGTAAGGCAGTCGATCCGGAATCGGCAGCCCATCGTCTTCGGCCGGATCGAGGCCTTCCAGTGCGGGTTGCTCAACTCCAGCCGGCGGCTCGTGGGAAATGGCGTGTTTCTTGCGATTATTGAAGCCAACAATATTGCGGACCCCGACCTTGGCAAAAACCTGATAGCGTTGCTCCATCTCTCCGAGCAGCCACTTGAGCGCCGCAGGCACCTTCTTGGGTTCTGTCACCACCGGAATGAGCATGTGCGGCAGAGTGTTGAAGACCTTCAGTTCTACGATCTTCGGATCAACCATGATCAGTCTCAATTCCTTTGGACTCTTGGAGTACAGAATCGAGGCAACGATGGAGTTGATGCACACCGACTTGCCGGAGCCGGTTGCGCCTGCGATCAACAAGTGCGGCATCTTGGTCAGATCGGAGACGATCGGTTTGCCCGACACGTCCTTACCGAGGGCCACGGGGATCTCGCCCTTCGAAAGGCAAGCCCCCCAATCTTCGCTCTCGAGGATTTCACGCATACCGACCGGTGTCGGGTGCTGGTTTGGCACCTCCACTCCCACTGCCGCTTTGCCTGGGATGGGGGCCAGAATGCGCACCGATTGCGCCCGCATTCCCAGGGCGATATTCTTGTCGAGCCCGGCGATTTTCTCCACCCGGACCCCGGGTGCCGGAACCACCTCGTAGCGGGTGATCACGGGGCCAACGTGGATTTCACCCAGGGATACCTGCACTCCAAATTCCCCAAGAATTCTCAGGAGATTCTCCGCGTTGCGCCGGTGTTCCTCTTCGGAGTTTTCAGGCGCGACGGGTGTTTGTTCACGCAGGAGTGAAAGCGGAGGGAATTGGTAATCTGCGTCACTGGGTGGCGGAACAAACGCACGGGCCTTCTTTGGCTCCTCCGCTTTGACGATATTTAGTTCGAACTTTCCGCCCGCCTGAGCCGCCAGCTCCTTGGTGTCGGAAAGCGGGGCCGCCGCCGACTCAATCGAACGCTCGGATGGTTCGTTGAGCGGTGGCCGCTTCCGACCCGATTTGGCGGCCGTCTCATCAGCCTGAGCCACATCGAGAGGGATGATGGAATCCACGCTCCCCTCGGCCATGGGGTCTGGCAGGCGTTGGGCCGTTTCTCGAGTTGCAGCGGTTTTTTCCGCTTCATCTTCATCCTCGATTTTGGAGGGTGCAGTCTTCTTCGACACGGCGTAGGCAGCCGTTACCGCTTTGGCCCCCGATTTATTACCCTCCGCCTTCATCGCAGCCTGGGCCTCGTTGAACTCACGTCGGAGTGCTTCGTGCTCGGCCCGGATCAGGGCGCGGCGTTCTCTCCAGGCCTGAAAGGCGGCCATGATCTTCTCGATCTCTGTCGTGATGTCTTTGGAGAAGATGAACAGGAAACTGAGACTGTAGAGGATCCCAAGCAGGAGCGCAGAACCGAAGACTCCCAGCGTTTCTTTGAAGGCGTCGTTGTACAGCAGGAGACCGAGCTGACCACCGGGGCCCTTGTTGAAGTACTGCGATACGCCAAAGCTCTCCCACATCGACCAAAGTCCCGAAAACGAACCGACGCACAGCAGCATCGCGACCAGTCGTGTGAGAACCAGCCGGCGGGCATTGCGCAACGCCACGAAACCAAACCACAACAGGAACAGCGGAATCAGCCAGGTGCTGACCCCGAGCCAATACAGGGTCCAATACGACACCTCGGCGCCGAAGAGGCCCACGAGGTTCTTCTCCGTGGGATGCGTGGTGATCCATCGGCTCTGGGGCGGTGCATAATCCAGGAATGCAACCGCGAGGAGAATACCGAGGACAAATAACAGGATGGCGGCCACCCAATTGGGACGATGGCGCACGCTTTGGAACGTGGGCCCCTGATTTGGGTTTGAACTCGCTGGTTTGGGCATCTGGTCTAGGTCGACGACAACCGGGGTGATTGCACGGCATCATGGTTCACCGTCAAACGCAATATCCGCGGTCGTAGGCCGCTGCGGCAATCCTTACGCCTTTCACGATTTATGAACGAACTCATTCGGTTTCGCCCCCTTTACCAGGAACGGGTTTGGGGCGGTCGCGGTTTGGAGGAACGGTTGGGACGAACGTTGCCGGCAGGCGGGCCCATCGGCGAGAGTTGGGAGATCGTGGATCGCCCGGAAGCACAGTCGGTGGTGAGTGACGGGCCGTTCGTCGGACAAAGCCTGCGCCAGTTGCTGCTTTCGCATGCGACCGAGATCATGGGCCCCGGCTACGACCCGAAGCGATCTTTCCCGATCTTGGTCAAGTGGTTGGATTGCCGCGAGCGGCTGAGTCTGCAGGTACATCCTCCGGCCGATATTGCTCCCGCGCTGCGGGGAGAACCCAAGACGGAAAATTGGTACATTGCCGATACGTTGCCGAGCTCGGGACTGATTGTGGGCCTGAAGCAGGGGACAAGCCGGGCAATTTTCGCTAAAGCTCTGGTGGATATGACGTTAGAATCCTGCTTGCATCGATTTCCCGTCCATGTGGGTGACTCCATTCTCGTTCAAAGTGGCACGGTGCACGCGATCGATGCAGGCAATCTCATCCTGGAGATTCAGCAAAATTCAGACACCACTTACCGCGTCTACGATTGGGGGCGGTTGGGCTTGGATGGAAAACCTAGGCAAATGCATGTTGCGGAGTCGCTTGCGTCCATTAATTGGAATGACGTTGAGCCGCAGCCACTGCGGGCGGCGAAGTCGTCGGGCGTGATCGCCCGCGCTCAGGAGTTTACGATCCGCCGGGTCGTGCTGGTGGGCGAGGATCGCTTGCTTCTTCGTCCGCGAGAGCAGCCACGCCTGCTCAATGTGGTGTCAGGGGATGTGGAGGTGACGTCAGCCAGTGGAGGGTTGACCCTGCGTCGAGGTGACACGGCGCTTGTCCCGTTCGCGGGCGACTTCGTGGTTGCTCCGCACGGTGAGTCGATCCTTCTCGTGACGGAACAGTTCGTGTGAGCGAAGCTACCGGTTACCGTATATCCATGAAACAGTTAAGGTTCTCCACAGACCCACGTCGCGGAGGTGCGATGCTCCGCATCATCCTCTTCCTATGTGTGGTGGGGGCGGGTCTGGCCTTGGCGTGGATGCTGTTTTTGCCGGAGATCCTGGCTACCACGGTGAAGAAGCGCACGGGTTTTGAGGTGCAAATCGCTCGGATGTCGTCGAATCCGTTTACGGGTGAGTTGAAGGCCGATGAAATTGTGGTGCGTAACCCCGCCGGTTGGCCGTCGGGTGCTTTCGTGCAGATACGAGAATTGAAGGCGGTCCTGGATGTGGGCTCGGTTTTTGGATCCAGACCGGTGGTAAAGTCGGCCTACCTCGATATTTCAACCGTGTCCTGGGTCAGTGACGCGCACCGTGCGTCCAATTTCCAGATATTTGAAGACCGGCGAAAGGGCGAGAAGCCGCAGCCCAAGAAACTACCGGCCAAAGAGAAAGAGCCGGAGGCTCCGCGCGAGTTTCTGGTGCAGGATCTGGAGCTTCGGTATGGCCGATTGGAAATGAGCGATTTCTCGGGGCCGAAACCAACCAGTCGTTCGTTAACTCTCAATTTTGTAAAAACTTACAAAGACATCTCGGATTCGAAAAAGGTGCTCGCGGGTGGACCGCCAGGGTTGTCCGCGGTGGGGAGCGTTGTATTGGCTTTGTTTCCGGGGCCCTTCGGTGAGGCATTGGGTTCGGCGCTCCACGAGTCGGTGCTTCCGAGCAAGGACAAGAATCGCAAGCTGCCCGATCCCATGCGTGGAGTGTTGGAGAAACTTGAAGAAAAGCCGAAGCCGTAGTTTCCTTGGCGTTTATCTATGAACGAGTCTGATCCCACATCCGCTCCTGCACCCACGGTGCCTGTTTCCTCCGCTGATACCGCCGCATCGACTGCTGCCGGGAATGGCCCTGCCACAGACGACGCGGCCTCCATTGCGGCGGCTGAGCTGCAGCGTTTGGGGACAGACTTGGCGGCGGCGAAAAAGGACGCGGCCGACCACTATGAGCGATACCTGCGGGCGATCGCTGACCTCGACAATGTGCGCAAGCGATCGGTGCGTGAGAAGGACGAGTTGCGTCAGTACGCGGCCTCCCGGGTTCTGGAGGACCTAATTCCGGTACTCGACAACCTCGCTCTCGGGCTGGCGGCCGCCAAGGCGCCGAATGCCGACCTCAAGACATTGGTGGGCGGAGTCGAAATGGTGCTGGCGCAGGCCAAGTCAGCGCTTTCCCAGCACGGATTGAAAGAAATCAACCCACTCGGACAGACCTTTGATCCGAATCTGCACGAGTCGATTTCGGTCCAGCCCAGCCCGGAGGTTGCGGAAGGGGCGGTGTCGGTGGTGGTGCGCACAGGCTACAGCCTGAATGGCCGACTCCTCAGACCGGCTTCGGTCATTCTGTCGAGCGGCGCCCCCAAGCCCGAGGAGACCACCTCCTGATTGAAGCGCGGTTGAATCCGGTCCGTCCCCCGGGATGACCAGGACGACTCCCACCATGGCCAAACAAGACTACTACGAGTTGCTCGGTGTTGCGAAAGGGGTTTCCGAAGAGGACCTCAAGAAGGCCTATCGCAAGAAGGCCATCCAATATCACCCTGACAAGAATCCGGGCAACAAGGAGGCCGAGGAGATGTTCAAGAAGATCGGCCACGCCTATGAGGTACTCAAGGACCCCGAGAAGCGGGCCGCCTACGACCGTTATGGTCATGCCGCGTTTGAAGGGCCGGGTGCAGGCGCACCTCGCGGTCCCGGTGGGGCCGGGGGAGGTGGCTTCCACGATCCTTTCGACATCTTTCGCGAAGTGTTCGGCGGAGGCGGTGGTGGCGGCGGAGGTGGTGTATTCGACGAGATGTTTGGCGGCGGAGGACAACGCGACGGCGGACGCGATGGCGCGGATCTGCGCTATGACTTGGAAATCTCCCTGGAGGAAGCCGCTCGGGGTGTTGAAAAGGAAATTACGTTTCGCAAGAACATGGTTTGTGATCGTTGCGAAGGCAACGGAGCCGAACCGGGTTCGAAGCGGACGACCTGTCCAACCTGTCGAGGGACGGGACAGATTCGTCGCAGTGGCGGAATCATCACCTTTACCCAGACCTGCCCGACCTGCGGTGGGGCCGGGACCAAAGTGGAGAAAGCCTGCACGCAATGTCGTGGCGAAGGCAGGCTCCCGCGCACGGCCAAGATCAACGTCCGCATTCCGCCTGGGGTCGACACCGGTTCAAGGCTGAGATCCGTGGGGAACGGCGAAGCCGGAGTCGCCGGAGGCGAATCGGGCGACCTCTACATTGTGCTCACGGTCAAGGACCATGAGTTATTCGAACGGCAGGGCGACGACCTGTTCTGCGAGATCCCCATCAAGTTTACTCTCGCTGCACTGGGCGGCACCATTGAGGTGCCGACTCTCTTTGGAAAAGCATCGCTCAAACTTCCTGGCGGCACCCAAAGCGGAACGACGTTTCGGTTGCGCGGAAAGGGTATGCCTTCGCTGCGCAATCGCGGCGACCAGGGCGATCAATTGGTTCGAGTTCATGTCGAGGTCCCGCAGTCGCTTTCGTCGGAACAGCGCAAGATCCTCGAGCAGTTTGCCCTCGTCAGTGGTGACGCCGAAAATCCAACCTCGAAGAGCTGGTTCGAGAAAGCCAAGAAGTTCTTCTGAGGTACCGCACCATGGCTTCCGAACCCCTGCGGTATTACGACCGTTACCGAAAAGCCATCCGGACGGAAGCGATTTACGGCGAGGCCTGGCTGCGCTGGGCTTACGAGTCACCGACGGGCCGGTTTGCCACCTGGTTGGTGGCGCGTCGTCCGCTCTTCTCGCGCTACTTTGGCTGGAGGATGAGTATGCGGGGGAGCGCCCGACACGTGTTTCCCTTCATCGTCGACTACAACCTCGACGTCGAAGAGTTCGCCAAGTCGGCCTTTGATTTTCGCACGTTCAACGAGTTCTTCACCCGGGCATTGAAACCTTCGGCGCGTCCAATTGCCGAACCCGATAACCCCCGGCTCGCCGTTTTTCCCGCCGACGGTCGACACCTGGGGTTTGCCAATGTGGATGATGCACCCGGATTCTATGTGAAGGGTGCCAAGTTCACCCTGACCGAATTGTTGGGGGACGCCGCGCTCGGGGAAGCGTTTTCAGGCGGTGCCATGGTGATCTCCCGGCTTTGCCCGGTCGACTATCATCGGTTTCACTTTCCCGTGCGCGGATTGCCCGACGATGGACGTATGATCGGCAAGTGGCTCTATTCGGTGAGTCCGATCGCCTTGCGGCGCAATGTGCGCCGCTTGGTCGAAAACAAGCGCCGCATCACCCTTGTAAAGTCCGAGGGCTTCGGTCGCGTCGCCCTGATCGAAGTCGGAGCCACCAACGTCGGAAGCATCGTCGAAACCTATGTCCCGGGTCGCGTCGCCGCCAAAGGAGAGGAGAAAGGGCTGTTTAAGTTTGGCGGCTCTTGCGTGATTACGCTGTTTGAACGGGGTCGGATCCGCTTTGACTCGGATCTTCTGACGCAGAGTGCCGCTGGTCTGGAGCTCTACGCGCGTATGGGTGATCGCTTGGGCATAGCGCACTGAGAGGGCCCCGTCGCTGGTTGAGGGACGAAAGGGAGCGGTTACTTGAGTTTGTCGATGTCTTGGCTGAGGTTGGAGTATGAATGCGAAGTTCTCCGCCTATGCGGATCCGGAGGTGTTGGTGGATGGTGCCTGGCTTCAGGTGCATCTCGACGATCCGGGGATTCGAATCGTCGAAAGTAACGAAGACGTTCTGCTCTACCAAACGGGTCACATCCCGGGTGCCATCCACATCGACTGGCGGGGGGATTTGCAGGACAATACGGAGCGCGATTATGTCTCCCCGGAAGGCTTTGCCTCGCTCTGCGCGCGGAGTGGAATCACTCCGGAAACAACCGTCATCTTTTATGGCGACAAGTCCAACTGGTGGGCTGCCTATGCCTTGTGGGCCTTTCGGCTTTTTGGGCACCGAAACGTCAAGCTTCTCGATGGGGGCAGTGCAAAATGGAAGTCCGAGGGAAGGCCTCTCAGTCGTGAGAAGGTGAAGCCTGTTCCCAGCGTCTACCCCGTTCCGGCACGGCGTCACGATGACGAGATTCGTGCGTTTTTCGACGATACGCTTGCGCAGGCGCGCGCCCGGCGACCCTTGATTGACGTCCGATCTCCGGGCGAGTACCGGGGCGAAATCACCCACATGCCAGAGTATCCCCAGGAAGGAGTCCTTCGCGGCGGGCATGTTCCCGGGGCGCGAAGTGTGCCATGGAAAATGGCGGCCAACGACGACGGGACCTTCAAGTCGGCCGAGGAGCTGAAGAGGATCTACTCCGAGAATCTCGGGTTGAATCCCACGGATGAAATCATCGCCTACTGCCGCATTGGCGAACGATCGAGCCACACCTGGTTCGTTCTGACGTACCTGCTGGGCTATTCGCACGTGCGCAACTACGATGGTTCATGGACGGAGTGGGGCAACCGGGTGCGCGCTCCGATCGCCAAAGGGGACGAACCAGGTTGACCGCGGTGCCACCGCTGGCGTTGCGACTTTGAGCATTCGCGGGTCTTTTCCCTCATGGCCTCTTCACTTCCACCCGCCTTGGCGGAGATTGTCGACCTCTTCGATGCGTTGCCGGACGACGAGAAACGCGAGAGTCTCATTCTTTATTCCGACCAGGCTGCGGCTTGCGCTCCCCGTCAGGGCGAGCCGTTCGATCTGGAGGATGTGCGCAAGGATGAAGAGTGCACCGATACGGTGGGGGTGTACCTCCGGGTCGATCCCGACACGCGCCAATCTCACTTTCGCATTTCGCTCGGACCGCACGTGCAGACTTTGACCCGGGCGATGACGGCCATCCTCTGTAAAGGGCTCAGTGGGTCTACACCGGAAGTGGTGTTGGATATTCCCCAGGACTTTGTCCCCCGCCTCGTCGGGGGGCAATTGGTGCGGATCCGCAGCCAGACCGTCTACTACATTTTGACCCGCATGAAAGGGGCCGCCAAGGTCTGGCTCGGTCGCGAGCGCCAGCAGGCTGTTGTATCCGCCTAAAGCTGCTCGAGGCGGAAGACGTCGGCCGAGGGCTGTCGTTCAATCTGCAGATCGGCAAGCAGGGTCTGATTGTCGCGCCAGAACGAACGTCCGCCAGCTCCGTGCACGGCCAGTTCACTGACATCGTTGGCTGCTCCGGCGGCAAAGGAGAGCAGAGGACTGAGTGGTGCGGCAGAAAGCGAGAACATCAGTCGTTTGCCGCCGGCGATCGCTTTGCGCAGGTCCGTCAGATCAAAGAGCAGCGAACGGTGGCTGGGGTCGGGACCAAATACATGCACGGATTCGAGCACGTCTTCATGAATCTTGACCATCAGCCGGTCCACTCTGGATTCGTCGGCCGGGGTCCTCGCCTTTTCGAAGAATTCGAGGAAGTAGTCCGTCACGCTGAAGCCGAGATCGTCCTGAACGTGGGCGGCGAGATTCTGATAGGTGTGGAAGATGTCCTCGGTTGGATTCGCCGGCAGGGTCACCGCAGTCATTTCGTCGCAAATTTTCGAATACGTGTGGTATTCGGCCTCCGTTCCAAGTCCCAGGAACCGGGTGATCAGGTCACCCAGCTTGCGGTTTCCGAGATCGGGGCGGGTGACGCTCTCGTGGTCGCGATCCGCCAGGACCCCAAATGCGATTGGCTTGGCCGCCCGCGGCCATTCCCGCACCAGCGTCGGGTCGGGTTTGCGACCGAACTGAATGGAGATGCCTGAGGCGTTGAGGTTGGCGGTGCTGACGTAGACGGTGCCGTCGCCCCCCGGCCGGTCGGCCAAGCGGCGCAATCCGGTCTGGTACGGCTTGCTGCCCACGATCACTGCGGTGAAACACTGGGCAGGATCGTAGAAGGATCGTTTGCCGAAAAGGTCGCGTCGTGCCAGGTTCCGGGTGTAAGGTGACGCCAATTCCAGGGCGTTCAGTACCTCGCGTCCCGATTCAAAGCCGGATTTCCATCCCTTGATGACGCGACCCATCATGGTTTTTCCCAGGGACGCCAGCGGCGAACCAAAGTTGGCCGGAGCCAGCATGAGGTAGCGACGGATCGGGCAGGGAAGCCCCTGTTCCAGGAAGTAGCGGGTCATCCACTCCCGGGCAACAAGGCTCCCGGTCGAGTGAACAACGAGGTTGAAAGAACCCGCTGCGAGCGACATCCCGCGCTCGAGCAAGGCGTGGTGGAACGCCTTGGCGAGGTCGGGAATGGTGACATGATCCTCCAGCGAGACATAATTCCCCAGGTGCAGATCGACCGCGGGAATTCCCTGGCTGGTGAGGTACTGGGCCAGCGGACGGAACGAGTCTGCCGTATCGCTGTAGCCGTGGAGGATGATGGTTTGATTCACGGGGCGGCACCTGGGCGGGCAATTCCGGCTCTCCTCTTCAAGTGCCTTCGCGCGGTGCGACTCAGGCCTTCAATCGCCGCAGCAAGGTGATGCGTCCGATCGGCAGCCACTCGGAGACAAGGATGTCACCGTTCTGGAGGAAAATGGCGTCGTGAGGAGTGATGAATTCGCCCGGTGTGAATTCGGGGCGTTTCTGGCTCCTGCGAGAACCGACCTTGCCATTGTTCGCCATGCCGTCGCCAAGCTGCGCGACCACCGTGTAGTTCTTGTCCAGGATACAAACTTGGCTGTCGAGATCTGGACACACCATCCATTCACCGCGGGTGTGGAAGTGACACGGCATGCGGAGGCGAGCCTCATCCTTGATGGTGCGAAGCGGGCGACCGTCGAGCGAGAAGGTCTGAATGCGGCGATTGCCGCGGTCGGCGACAACCAGGACCGGTTCCGAGCCGCGGGTGTCCACCCACTGCCCGTGTGGATTGTTCAGCTCGCCGTCTCCCTTGCCGGGCTTTGAAATTTCGCCAAGGAACTCGCCCTTGGCGGAGAAGCGCATCAGGTGGTGCGAGCCGTATCCATCCCCGATGTAGAAGTCACCGTTGGGCGCAAACGCCACATTGGTGGGGATGAAGTTGATCGGCTTCTCCGCATACACTGGATTTTCACGCGGGTACCCGTGGGACCACAACAACTCGCCCTTCAGCGTGGTCTTGGTGACTTTGCATCGGGTGGTGTCGCAGTGATAGAGAATCTCCGTGCCTCCTTCCTTGCGGACGTCCAAACCATGCGCGCCGCCCCGGTACTCTTCGCCGAAAGCACGGACAAATTTTCCAGTGGGATCGTAAACGGCCACAGCCTCGGGACGCATGCTCGATGCATGCACCGTGTGGGAGACGTAGATGTAGCCCTGACTGTCCTGGCAGAGACCGTGGGTGTCGCCCCAGACCATGCCTTCGGGGGGGAGCAGCCAGTCGTGAACGCACTCAAACTGATGGGCGCCGCTGCCGACGATGGGGTTGGGATTGGTGGCAGCTGCCGCCCGGACAAAGGGAGCGGGCAGGGAGCTGACGGCAGCCGTGGCGGCCAATTGGGTGAGGAAGGAACGACGGGATTGCATGATCGCGGTGGGGGAGGGGAAGGAGTTTCGGAGAAACGAGAGCCGCGACGCGACGCGCGTCACGGGCTATCCCGACTGAAACCGGCCCCGTTTCCAACGCACTCTGCGCGAACCGCTCCGACAATGGCAATCCCGCGATTGCGCAAGGGGGCTAGTCCCTCACTTCGCCGCCGGGATCACGGTTCCAACTCGTACACTTCAACCAGCGCCTCGCCCGTGCCGCCGTCGGCCCCGGAGACTTGAATGGTGTAGCTTCCGGGTGAGAGTGAGAGCGCCAGGGCGCTGTCCTTTGAAGCGGCGGGAAGGGCAAAGGCCCCGGCGGAGGCAAATGTGCCGGCGAGGCCAGCATCCCAGGTGTCGTTTTCCGCAATCTTGGCCTGCGAACTGTTAAAGACCGCAATCTTCGGATCCGGCAGCACCCCTTGTACGCCAAAACCAGCCAGACCGGGACCCACCGCGCGGAGGAGGACTGACTTCGGAGCGGTACCTTCGATCACAAGCCCAACGATCAGAATATCCGCACCGGTTCCGACCCGGTTTCTGGCCGAGATGTTGGTGAGCCGGGGCGTCAGGCCTGGGCCTGCATCATAGAGCTCGACCAGAACGTTTCCGGCAGGACCAAAAACCTGAACGGTATGGCCTCCGGAGACCGTGCGGACCAAGGCAGCATCCAGGCTGTTATTGACCAGGGCGAAAGCACCAACCCGGAGAAACGTATCAATGAGCGCGGCCCCCCCACCCCAGGTGTCGTTGTCCTCGACGAAAGCCGGTCCCTTGAACAAGGTCACTTTCGGGTCAGGCATAAAGCCGGGAACATCAAACCGGGCCAGTCCGGGTCCCACGGCGCGCACGAGGATGGACTTGGCGCCGCTGGAAACGTTGAATCCAATGATCAATGTCTGGGCGGTCGCCAACGTGCTCCGGACCGATGCATTGAGGATCCGGCTGAACGGTCCCACCGGGGCCGGTTCCACCGTGAGGGTGGCGGCCGCACTCTCAGCGGTGCCACCTCCATTGGTGGCAATCGAAATATATACGCCAGCGTCGGAAGGTTGAACATTGGTAATCGTCAGGGTGGAGCTGGTTCGACCGGGGAGCGGCTGACCGTCCTTGCGCCATTGGTAGTTGGGAGTGGGATCACCGGTGGCGATCGCAGAGAGGGTGACGGTCGATCCGACATACGCGGATTGCGATTCCGGCCGGGTCACAAACACGGGCCCTCCATCCGCCAGCGAAGCGGCCGTCGGAGGAGTGGAGACGGGTGTTGAGGATGCATCGGCGTTCGAAGCAAGGCCGCGGTGGATGAAGGTGGCCGAGACGAGCAACGCACAAGAGAAGCGGAGGAGATGAAGCGGAGTCATGGTGTTAGGGTTGGCGTTGGAGAGATCGGGGGAGGCATGTCGTTCATGAAATCGCGCATGGCTTCGCATGCGTGGCGACCAGGCGACAAGAATGCGGGAAGGTCGGTCTGGACACCGAGAAACGAACTCCGTGTGGCTCAACCGTGGCTTTGATGGGATTTTGACGGCGCAAATACAAAGGGGGCTGATTTCGGGACGACTGACCCCCGCGAGGTGCGCCGGTTCCTGAACCCCCTGCAGGGTCGGACCATTCCCCAAGACCCCTGTGCTTCACTCGTTGTCTTCGGTTCTTTAGATCTTATAAATAACTTTTAATTAACAGATTGCGGTGAAATTTAGCGCGCCGGGGCAGCGCGCCGGGAAGCGGGTGTTACGCTCACGCATTGATTCGGTGGGTGTCATCTGATTCGTTTCCAGCGGTTTTACTCCGAATATGGATCCACTGAAGAAGTACATTGAAACGTCGGCCAAGGTCATTGGCTTCCGCACTCCCGCGGAAAAAGCCTACGACAACGAGGTCTTGCGCTGGCTTCACATCACCAAGGACATGCGTTCGGCGTTGGACAAAGCGAACCAGAAGTTTCCCACCCTGGCCCGGGTCGTGTCGGACGAGCAATTGCCGGAGCAGGAGTCCCGGTACGAGTACCTGCGAGGTCACGAACAAATCGTGCGCCGCCTGAAGCGTTGAGGTCCGGGACGAGACACGGCCTCACGGTCAAACGAGGAGTTCACCGCGGGCGCCATGGACTCGGAGACGGTGACTCCCGGGTGCTCGAACGGGCCAGGTCGGGCCGTGCCCCGGGGGCGTGCAACCGATCGAACGTTTGGTGATTCCGGGCGCGTCGATGACATTGCAAGGAATGGTATTTCCAGTTCCAAGCCCACCGACTGTCAGCGGTGCGGAGTGTGTTGTTTCTCAGACCTTCCCACCTTTGTGCGAGTGACCGGGGTTGACTGGGACCGCTTGGGTGAAGCGGCTGAGCGCTACGCTCACTTTATCGGAAATCGTGCCTATATGAAGGTGGCGGGTGGGCATTGTGCAGCACTCGTGGTTGCGTCGGATGCGCTGGGTGCCCACTTTCATTGCCAAGTCTACGAGCGCCGGCCCGAGGTGTGCCGCACTTTGGAGCGTGGATCGCCGGCATGCGAGGCGGAGCGGGAACTCAAAAGCGCCCGTGTCGATTGGATCGCCTCACCCGGCGTCGTTGCCGGTCCCTGAATCCGCCCAGACGATCAGCCAACCGCTTTCCTGGTCCACGTAAACCAGGGTGGAGGCCGTTCCTTCGGCCTGGACAAAGTCGGCGCTGGCTGAAGCGAGTCCGTTCAACCGGGCGACCGGAGAATGAACCAGGCTCACCGAAACCGCCACCAGTGCGGCCGCTGCGATGGGCAGCCCCCAGGTGAGTCCGCGCCGCAGCAGGCTGGATCGCCTGCGTTCCGACTTGGCATTGTGGATACGCTGCTGGAGGCGCGTCCATTCACGATTTGCATCCGGCGTGGGGATGTCCGCCGCGACCTGACGCAGAGTACTCCGCGTGGCCGCCAGAAGGGCTCGTTGACGATGGCACTCCGCGCAGGTGCTGACGTGCGACTCAATGCGCACGAGCTCGGCGGGCGAAAGGGCTCCGTCGAGCTCGGCGAGCAGTAGGTCAGCAAAAGTGCGGCAGGGTGACATGATCAACGCTCCATCCTACTACCAACGACGGGGCGCATAGCCATATCCACCGTCGAATCCGCGGCCATGGCCGGGCCCGGTAGCGACCCAGACACGCTCGGTGCGGACTTCATAGTAGCCGCCCACCTGCGTCCGGATCCGCCGACCGCAAGAGTCGTAGGAGACGACCCAACGAGCCGGGACCCAGACCCGGGTGCGGACATTGTCCCAGTAACCCGCCGGGGGACAGGGCACATCGCGGACGACCACGACCGGAGGTTCACAGGCCGGGGGCGGGCATACGACCGGCGCCGGCCGGTGGTGATCGCGATCCAAGTGAGAACCAACAATGACGCCGCCGATGAACCCGCCGATGGCGGCCGCTACCTTGTCACCCCGGTCGCCCGCGCGAACCGGTGAGGCCAGAGCCGCAAGCGCTGCCAGCGAAGCCGTAAGAGTGAGAATGTGGTTTTTCATGGGAGTTGTAAGGTGAGTTACGCCCATGAGACGAATGTCGCCTCGCGTTTATTCTGAGCCCCACGCACTTTTTCCGAATCGGTCGCGTTTTTGCAGCAGTCTTTTCATCAAGTTCCTCTGGTTGAGTAATTAATGTAGTTTGTGGCTGCGGTTACCGCGCCACCACAATGACGGCATAAACATTGCCACCCTCGCCCGTTCCGGGTCCGCCAAGCACGGCTGGAACGCCGGAGCGCAAGACCAGGCCGGTCCGCATGAGGGTGCGCCCGCCTTGTTGCCAGGTCACTTGCACGTGGTCGCTCTTACCATCAGACGATTCGGCTTCGATTTGGAGGCTATGTCCCGCGCCCAGCGACACCGAGCCTTTGCCCGGAGTCGTCAGCGAGGCGCGTCCTTGACCGACTAGTTTGAAGCTCTCGAATCGGAGGATGCGGCGAAGGGTCGCTTCGTAGGGCTTAAGCCGTGGATCCGAGGCTCCGGGCTCTTTGGAAGCTGAGACCAGCAGGGCAGAGAGATCGACGGCGTCCGCGGCGAGGAGCGCCGGGGCTCCAAGAAAGGAGGCTAGGGCAAAGGTGAGGAGGAGCGTGGTTAGTCGCATGGGAAATTCTTGAGCTGACGGGTCAATTGGCGGCGGGCGTGGTGCAAACGGGACATGACCGTTCCGATCGGCCAGTCGAGGGTCGTTGCGATCTCAGCATAGGCTAGACCTTCGATGTCGCGCAACGCGAGCACCGCGCGTAGATCGGGCGGAAGGGTCTTTAGGGCGCGCTCGAGCATCTCCCGGCGTTCACTCCGCTCCAGCGTGTCCGCGGTGCCGGGAGAAGGGTCGGCTGCTTCCCACTGGGTCTCAGGTTCACCGTCGCGCGTCGAAGGACGGGTGAACGAAAGAAAACGATCGAGCCAGCGGCGGCGGCGGCGCAGATGATCGACAGCGCGACGCGTCGCCAGCGGGAAAAGCCAGGTGGTGAAGCGAGACTCCCCGCGAAAGGTGGGAAGCTGTTTCCAGACCGCAATCCAGATGTCCTGGCATAAGTCCTTGGCATCTTGTTCATTGCGCACAATGGAAACGACCCTCCGAAAAATGGAATCGTAGTGGGTACGCATCAGATGACCAAATGCCTGTTCATCTCCCCCTCGGGCCAGGCGCAACCACCGTTCCTCCTCGGAGTCGGTCTCGGGGCCGGCGAAGGGTGTGGGTTGGTCCGACATGGAGGTGCGGGCATCCTTGGGTTCGCGTCCCGGCGATTCAAGTTCCCTCGATTTCCAAGACGGGGGTGTGGCCATGCGGGAATGCGCATGAGCGTCGTTCAGAACCGGGCGAAGGTCGAACGAACGCTTCCAGCCCTTCGTGACGGCCGTGAGCTCCTTGCGCGCGGATGCGGCTGTAGCTTCGAAGGTCATGTTTTGTGCTGGTTTCAACCGGGGTAGGGGGCGAGTGATGGGAGGTTCAATGGAGGGACCACCCGTCGGTCATCGATTTGCCAGCGAGGGACCGGAAGACTGCGGCCGAACCGAGCTCCACAGTCCGGTCCACCCCATGACTTCCAAGCAACTTCGTTCCGCCTTGCATGCGGGCCGCCGGGTTTACGGCACCCTGGTGGTGTCCGACTCGCCCCGCTGGCCGACCCAGATTGCCCAGCTCGGCCTCGATTTTGTTTTCATCGACACTGAGCATGTGGCGCTGGACCGGCAGCCGCTGGCGTGGATGTGTCAGGTGTACAGTGCGCTCGGTTTGGCGCCCTTGGTACGGATACCGTCGCCGGATCCCCATGCTGCCACGATGGCATTGGACGCAGGGGCGGCGGGCATCATCGCTCCCTATGTCGAAACGGTTGAGCAAGTCCAGGCGCTCCGCGGTGCAGTGAAGCTCAGGCCCATCAAGGGCGAGCGCCTGCAGGCGGTGCTGGAGGGACGCGCGGCCTTTTCGCCGGAGCTCGCAGCCTATCAGGCCGAGCGACATCGCGATTCGCTGCTGGTCATTAATGTCGAGTCGCAGCCGGCCCTGGATCGGCTGGACTCACTCCTGGCGGTCGAGGACCTCGACGCGGTGCTGGTGGGTCCGCACGACCTTTCCAGCAGTCTGGGCATGCCGGAACGCTATGAAGCGCCGGCCTTCGAGGCGGCGGTGCGGGAGATCGGCACCCGCGCCCGCGCCAAGGGGATCGCCGCCGGCATTCACAGCTGGATGGGCATTGAGCGCGAGATCGGGTGGGCGAAGTTCGGATACACTTTCTTCATCCACAGCGCCGACATCATTGCCATGCGATGCACGCTGGCGGCCGAAGTGCGCGCGCTGCGCACGGCTCTGGGCGACCTGCCGGCAGCCGAAGGCGGGTCGGAGATTGCGATCTAGAAGCTGGGAGCGGTGCTACCACTCGCCTCGCCGCCCGAAGGTGGCGCGGGCGCGGCGCTGGAACTCGGCGCCCGCTGTGTCGATGTCGGCGCAGATCCGGCGCAAGGGCTTTCCGGCTCCTCCCCGGGCGGCGGGAATGAGCGTGAGGCATTCGTTCTGGTCCATGAAACGCGCCGCTTCGAGCAACCTGACTTCGTCGCCCCGCGGCACGGCGAGAAAGCCGTGTTTATCGGCGTGAATCAGCTGGCCCGGGGCCACCGTGCGGCCGAAGACCTCGACCTCCACGCCCCAGCGCACGGGACAGGAAAAGGCGTGTCCGACGCAGAGTCGCCGCGCCAGCGCCTTGAATCCGGCGTTGTTCATTTCGTCGAGGTCGCGGATGGCGCCATCGGCAATCGTGCCCACGCAGCCCAGCGCCCGGTGGATGTTGCTGTTCACCTCACCCCAAAACGCACCGATGACGCGTGGTTTGTCGAGGTCCTGGACCACTACGATCTTGGGTCCGGGAATCGAGGCGATGTAGCGGCGGTAGGCGCTCCAGGCTTTGGGATTGGCCTTGGGGTGGGCAGCGTTGCTCGGCTCGATCACCACGGTGACCGCATAGCCCACCATCGGACCCAGGTGCGGCATGAAGTCGCGGGTTTCCTCGAGATTAAAGCCTTCCTTTGAGGCATCGCGGCGGGTGATCTGCTCCCAGCCATTGTAGATGGTGGGTGTGTTCCACCGTTTAAGTTCGAGCAGGCTGCTGTGCGGCAGTGCGGGGGCGGGGTGCTTCATGTCCCGCGGAAGCATGGCGGCCGATGCGGAGCGGCGAAGTCCGCTTATGTGGTGCATTGGGTGCACCACTGAGACCGTGCCTTGGATGATCGAGCCGCGGCACGGCTTTCAGACTGGATGCGTGGGCAGCCCTGCGCCCGAATCACGCCGATGATGCCGGCATGCGACGGTGTCCGGACGGCGGTGTGATCAGACCTGGCAAGCCTTGAGCGGGATTGGATCGATGACGTTGGCTCCAGGGAGTTGCAGGGCCAGTTGCTCAGCGAACCAAGCGCGGGCGCCGGGATCCCCGTGCGTCAGGACAATGCTGCGAGCCTGGGTTTGGACGGCGAACTGCAGGAGTTCATCGCGTTCGGCGTGACCGCTCAGTTCGAAACGTTCGACGCGGGCCATGACTTTTGCTTTTACATCGATGGCGGAAAACAAGAAGGACTTGCCGGGTGCCGTCGCGAGCAATTTTCCGCCTGGAGTGTCGGGATCGCAAAATCCGACAAAACCGATCGTATTCCGGGCGTGGCCGAGCAAGCCGGAGGCGAGCGTGTAGCTCGGTGTGCGTTCGACCAGCATGCCGGAACTGACCACATAAAGAGCGTTCTGTTTTGGATCCACGCCCGGCTTCAGCTTCCGGGGCATGGGTTTGAGGTGAAGTTCTTTCAGAATGCGCCGGTCGAAGTGAACATCCTTGGTCTTGCGGGAAACTTCATCGAAGAGCTCGGCGATTCCCATCCCCAAGCCTGCGGCATAGATCGGGCAGTCGATCAGGCGGCCAAAGCGGCGTGCGTCGTGAAAGACGGACAGCAACTCCTGCATGCGGCCCAGTGCGAACACGGGAAGCAGGAAGGAACCGCCACTGGCGATGGTCGCGTTGATGGACGCGACAAGACGAGCGATCTCATGCACGCGCTCCTTGCCGAACGCCCGTTCCGTGGTGCCACGCGTCGTTTCAATGATCAGGGTGTCGAAGTGCCCCATGGGGAACTGTGCTCCCTGCAGCGTACGTTGATCCTCGAACATCACGTCGCCGGTCACGAAGATCTGGCGTTCCTTGTGGTGAATTTCGACGGCGGTGGCGCCGGCTACGTGACCCGAGCGATGGAACATCAGCTCGATCTGGTCCTTTTTCCCGCGGAACCGTTTGGAGACCCGAAATGGCACACCAACAAAACGGCCGACGAGTCGATCCACTTCGTCATGGGTGAAGAGAGGATAACCGGGAACGTTGTCCTCCTCTTTCTGTTTCTTCATGACGCTCGCCGAGTTGTGCAGCATCTTGTCGATCAACATGCGACTCGACTGCGTGAGCCAGACCGGGGTTTTCGGGTGTTGACGCATGACCACCGGCAGGCCGCCGATGTGATCCAGGTGGCAGTGCGTCACGATGATCAGGTCCAAATCCACCCCTCGGAGCAGATCGAGGTCCGGCAAGGCGCCGAGGCCCGGCGTCTTGGGATTGAGGCCGCAGTCGATCAGGATATTGAGTCCCCCGATTTGCAGAAAGAGTGAATTGGCACCAATGCCACCCTGACGGTTGAGGTCGGTGAGTTTCATTGGAGGCTGGCGTGAGTCCGGGGTTCGAGCGCCGGAGCCGGTGCGGAAGAGCAAAACGAGTACATCACTTCAGCGTCCGCCCAAGCAGTCAAAAATGCAAGGAATGGCGCCATGCGGCATCCGACCGGGTGCGCGGACCTGTGATCAGGTGGTTGGATTCAGGACCCGCCGAACGGCGAGACTGAGCTTCCACCCCTCGGACGATCCCACTGCCTCCGGTGCCGCGAAACGGGCAGGATTCCGGCGGGCGGTACAACCGCTGCCGTTGACTCAGATGAACTGCCTCCGTGCGGCCTCGGGCCTGCACTAGAAGCCAAACGTGGCCGTTAGGGTGTAGTTGCGCGGGACTATGAACGAAAACTGATTGGGGGTGGCGACCCGTACCGGGCTGAGGATGTTACCGCCAGGCGGGCGCTGAGTGGTGCTGTAGTAGAGCAGCATGTCCTCGTCGAAGAGGTTGCTCACCCGCAGATCGAGCTTCACCCGCACCTTGTCCTTGATTCGAAACGAATAACCGATGACTCCGGTCCACAGGCTGTACGGGTCGCGATATACCGGTGTAGTCGCATCGACCGACGGATCGTCGATGGCCGTGGTGGGGCCCGACGCGATGGTGTCACCTCCGCGGTAACCGATGATCTCTTTGCCGCGGTAGTTCACACCGATGCCGAGTCGGAGGTCCTTGAAGCGACCTTCCCGAAACGTATAGTCCGTGAACAGATTCCCGGTCCCTTCCACGAGACGCGCCACCTTCTGTTCCGCGGCCGTGAGGTTGCGGGCGATTTCGTTCATCTGATTGTAGGAGGCCACGGCATTGGAGACGTCCGGCGAATTGGTGGTGGTGACTCCCGGATTGATGGTGGCCAGTCCGTTGGCGACCGTGGCACCGGCGTCGCTCAGAATATTGCGAAACACGGTATCATTGGCGGCGATGTAGGCGCGGGTATCGGCGTAGGCATCCACTTCGACGGCGTTCTGGAGAGCATAGTTGGCGGAAATGCGCCACTGTGGCGTGACATTGGCGGTGAGTTCGAATTCGTAGCCTTTTGATTTGCGACTCGCGGTGTCAAAGTAGTTGCCGGGCACTGAGAGCATGCCGCGGGCGTTCACCCCGGCGGGAGAGAGGTCGCCCAGCACGTTGGTGTTGGCGAGGCTGTTGAAGAGATTACCCAGTGCGTTGGCGAGGCCGCCGTTGGTGCCGGTGCCCTTTCCCAGATTCTCCTGATTGGCGCCGTAGCGGGAGGCGGTGAACGAGAGTCGATCGCCGAGCAGCGTGAAGCGAAGACCGGCGTCCCAGCCGTCGGAAACCACCGGGACAAACCGTTCGCCGTTGATGCGCAGCTCACCCGCGGGCGGGGCCCAGGTTTCCGCGTAGTTGGCGAAGACATTCACCCAATTCTTCAGGTGCACCACGCCTCCCGTGGAAAAGGTGTCGACCTGTCCGGTGATCGCCGGAAGCGAATAGTCGTCCCGGAACCGGTCGTTGGCGTATTGGGGCTGACCCACGTTGTTCGTCCGGGGGCGCGAAATCGCCTCGGTGGGCGGTCCGATGGCCACGCCCGCGGCATTTTTCGGAACGTAGGTGAGCGAGAAGTAGTCCGCCGGGGGGCGCGGACGAAAGTGGACCTTTTTTCCGTCCCAACCATTGGGCTGGTCTCCCCGCAGGACGATATGATTGGTGATGCTCTCGTAGTCGTCACGCCGGATGGCGGCGAGCAGATTGATCCGTCCCTTGAAAATCTTGGCGCCAAAAGCCGCCTGGTAGTAGGCGAAGACATCATCGATTGAGTTGGTGTCGTTCGGTCGCCCGACATCGATCGCGTAACCCGCCGGCACCGTGCGCGTGACCCCGGTGAAGGGCGTGCGAACGGTGTAAGTGCCGGGGCCCGGGAGGTCGAGCGGGCCACCCCAGTAGTACCGGACCCGGGCGAGTTCATTGATCCAATCCCGGGCCGGCACGGCAGGGTCCTGCAGGCCGAAGCGAAACTTGATGCGCGATGAGTTGGCGTCGGAGATACCTGTCTCAAGATTGATCCGAAAGCTGCCGAAGCGGGTGTCATCGAACACGAATGCGGCGTTGGCCCGGGCATTCCGCGAGCGCCGGGTGACATGGTCAAAGTCGTGGGTAGACTCTGAATACGGAGTGAGGAAATTGGGGTTGTTCTCCCCGGTGGGCAGGAGGCGGTTGATGTCGATGTAGACGTTGTTCAATCCACGGGCGACGGTGAAGTGAGTCCGGACGATGCTGTACGAATAGTTGCCAGAGAGGCTGAGAAAGAGGTGACGTCCCACCTGCTGGTCGAAACCGGCGTGAATGTTGTCAAACTCCGTCATCCAGGTGTCGCCGCCCAGCGAGGTGGAGGCCTCCCGGGGTGGTATGGAAAACTTGGGCGCGCCCCGTAGCACATTGTCGAACGCGTTGGCGGGGCGGTTGATCGCGCCCAGCAGCGGTGCATCCTGGTAGTTGCCCGACGGGCCCACCACGAGGACACCGCCGATTGGAATGCTGGAGTTGCCGTTGCCACCGCTGGTATTGGCGTATCCGCGCCAATCGACGATGGCGCTGCCCATGATTCCGGGGGAGAAGATGAAGTTGTTCGCACCGAAGATACCGATCCCGGCGGCGTTGGCGTTCGACGGTGAGGAGGTCTGCAGACCCGAAAAAACGGTGACGCCATCCCAGCCCGACACGCGGTCGCCCATGCCGGTGAGGGAGGCGTTGCGGTGGTTCTCTCCCACCTCCGCGGTGATGCGCAGATTGCCACCCCGCCAGGGCCGGTAGGTCGAGGTCAGGGTGGCGGCGCGGCGATTGTAGTATTCGACGTCGCGCCAGGTGTTGGAGTCCTCCCAGAGCGCATTGAGTCGGACCGCGAGCCTGGGGGTGATGGGACGATTCAGGTCGAGCGTGGTGCGAAAGCTCTCCCACGAACTGATGGCCGTGGTGACTTCGGCGATGGACTTGCTGGTTTGGGCGCGCTTGAACAGCCCGTTGGCGGTGCCTCCCATCGAACCGCTGCCGAAGAGGATGGAGTTGGGTCCGCGGGCGAAGTCGAAGCGATCCAGGTTGTAGCTGTCGTAGTCGTAGTAGGCGGGAAAGAACTCAATCTGCTGCTGGTTGCTGGCCACGCCACGGAAGGTGCGGCGGCCGCGCTCCCCGTCACCGAATTGGTTTTGCCGTCCGTCGTCCTCGATTTCATTGAACCCGGTGGTCCACTGCTGGGCCATGCTGAGATTGGTGATATTGAGTGCGTCGATGAAGTCGCGGGTGAGCACCGAGTAGGCAACGGGGGTGTCCTTGAGGTCGGTGGAGAGCCGGCCGCCGGCCAGGGAGCTGGCCGCCACAAAACCGCGGTCGCGGCCCGAGTTGACCGAGAAAGGGGAGAGCTCGACCACATCCTTGGCGAGCGAGGGAGCGGCTTCGCCGTTGCTGGCGGTTCGACCGGCGACCGCGGCGGCGGCGGTTTCACTTTTCGAGGGCTCGTTGCGGCGCGTGACGCTCAGTGCCCCGGTGGTCGCGTCACGACGAGCGACCAGTCGCGTGCCGTCCAGCATGAGATCGAGCGCGTCGGCCGGGGCGAACTCGCCCTTCACAGTGTTCGTCATCACTCCTGCGACAGCTTCGGCAGAGTAGAGCAGGTGGCCGCCCGCCTGCGTGGAAAAGACCTTCAAGGTTGAAGGCGCCGCACCCGCCGGCACATCGAAGGTTTTGCGAACCGTATCCGCCGCACGTGCGTGGGGCACCGGAGTGAGAAGGACGAGCGCCAAGAGCGCACAACCGATCAGACGGGGGAATCGTGGGGTCACGATCATACAACGAAGCGTTGTGGAAAACCCTCTAAGGCAAATCTGCAAACAGCGGAGATTCTCCGGGTGACATCGCTCCACGTTGGAATCAGTGGAATGCAACGGCTGAGACCGGATAGGGTTGGGGTCTGGACTGGGTCGTGGCGGCATCTTCCTTCGGTTCCGCACGCTACCGCTTAAATGGGCCGCGAGCAGGCGGCGGAACGAGGCATGCGCACAACCGCAAACCGGTTTGGGCTGGGGTTTGGATGCCCCCGTTCACTCACCGTTGCTTGAGCCGAAGCCGGGTTTCATCCGGCCGGCTCTCCGCTTCCACGCCGAAATTGTCCTCCAGCATGCGAACAAATGTGCCATGGTCGCTGGCGGGAAAGGAGCCGCCGAAACGACGATCCTTGAGGCGGGGGTCGGCAAGGATGAGTTTATGACGGTTGTAGCGATTGAATTCGGCTACGATATCCTGGAGCGTGGTCCCGTCGAAATCCAGGCGGCGCGTGGTCCACGCCAAGGTCTGCCGGATTTCGACGGCATCGACGGAGACGGGCGCAACCTCAGGGGCTGGCTCGGAACCAAGAGCGATCGACACTCTCTGTCCGGCGGAGACGGAGCCGAGGTCTGGATTGCCGGGAGGAGCAACCCGCACTTTCCCTTCTGTGACGAGGACGTCGACGGATTCAGGGCGAAGGCGCACATTGAATACGGTGCCGACCACGCGGACGTCGATCGCGGCTGCGCTAACGACGAATGGGCGGGAAGGGTCTTTGGCGACGGAGAAGTGGGCTTCGCCTTTCACCAGTCGCACGCGCCGCAGTGTGGGCTCGAAATTCACATCGACCACACTGTCGGTGTTGAGTTGGATGACAGAGCCGTCCGGGAGACTCAAGTTTCGCCAGGTGCCCACCTCGGTGGAGGCTGCCGCGGCGTAGGACGTGCCCTGGGGTTCGAAACGATCGCGGACCCCGAACGCAACGATGGCCAGGGCGGCGGCGGTGGCGAGCACGGCCGGCCACCAGGACGTGCGCCGGGTCGAAGCCGAGGCGGACGGGGAGCGCGTGTTCGAGTCGAGGACCGGTGGCAAATCAGCGACCAGGTGCCAGGTTTCGGCGAGGGCGTTGAACGCTGCCGCGTGGCGCGCATCAGCGGCCAGCCAACGGGTGAGTTCCCCTTCCTGGGCAGGCGAAAGCCCCCGGTCGCGCCGGACCAGCCAGTCGGCGGCGCGCTGTTCGGTGGGATCGTACTCAGCGTCAGCGGACATCGGGAGAGGAAAGGGATGAAGGCGGAATGCAGGCGCGGGTGACGCCGTGGGCACACAGGTACTGGCGGCAGCGGATGATGCCGATGGCAAGTTGCGCATTCACGGTGCCCTCCGCGATTCCGAGGCGTTCAGCGATGGCGCGATGCGAGAGTCCCTCGATTCGTCGCAGGAGGAGAATCTCACGACACCGCTTCGGCAGGCTCCGCATCGCTTCGGCAAGCAGCGCAAGTTCCTGATCACGGCTGACGGTTTCGGCGGCATCGGGCTTATCATCTACAACGGCCAGGGACTGCAGACTGTCTATGCGTTCGATTGGAACGATGCGATTTCGTCGGACCAGATCGATGCCGACATTGCGTGCCACGACGAAAAGGTAGGCGCGGGTCAGCGTGGCCTGGCCGGAGTTCCGCGCGCGCAGCAGGCGGGCGTAGGTTTCCTGGATCAGATCGTCGACGTCCGAGAGCGAGGGGAAACGTCCCCGGAGGTAGGTGCGCAAGTCGCGTTCATGCGGCCGGAGCGCGTGGACCAGACGGTCAACGTCATCGGCGGATCCGACGAGGGCCGGCGACGACGGCGGCACGGATCTGGCAGTGGGAGAATTCACGGTGGGGGTGGACCGGACACCGAGGAACTGGCGAAAGCCCCGCGCCAACGCGAGCGGATTCTGGCAGGCACCGCACCGAACGTCGTAACGAATTATCGGGTACAGATTTGGGATGGCGTTCAGATCAAACCAGCGACCCGGGGGCGGCGGCAGGATTTTCACCATCCTAAACGCGGCGGGCATTCTGCGGTTCCACGGATTCAGGAGGGTGGTGGGATCAGCGCACCGACCGGCAAGGCATCCTGGGCAACGCTAGAATGGCGGTCGCAGGGGCAACCGAATCCACGCCAGCCCGATGTTGCGCGGGAGGTGACCTCGGCCCTCGCCGGGAACTCCATCGTAGAGGAGCGCCAGTCGATCTCCGACCTTGATCACCGCCGGCATGCCGATGGCACCATGCGCCCAGCGACTCGTCGAACCGTCCATGACGACGGCCTTGTTGCGCGGATCGAAGCGGGCGGGGTCTTGCGACCAATACACCCACACCGCATCGGCGTACTCTCCACCTGTTGCATCGATGCCAATGTGATTGGTGAAGAGAAACCAATAGCGGCTGGTCTCGTCGAAATAAACGCTCGAATTCTCCACCTGTTCCTCCCACGGCAACAGGGGAGCAGGTTCGAAGGTCCACGTTGCGTTGAGATCCGTGGTTCGTCCCAGGATGAGCGTGCGCTGCGGTGCCGCCAGCCCGGGAACCGACCGGCCCATGGAAAAGTACTGCCGCCAGCCGTTCGCTTCGCGGACCACCGCGCCCGGACTCGAGTCGGGACTCGGAAAGGTCGAATTCAATGCGATGACCTGGACCTCGGGCTGTTTGACCCACGGGCCCCACGGCGACGATGCGCGTGCTTTGAGTGAAGGGTAGGGAGATTCCGGTACTCGTTCGGGCGGGGGTGTGGCCGTGCGTGATCCCAGGTAAAACATGTGCCAGGTGCCCTGGTGCTCGATGATCCAAGGCGAGCAGGCTCCTCCCGCATCGCGGCTTCCGGGCGGTCCGAAATCAAGGATGGGGCCCTGTCGCGTCCAGTTCACCAAATCGGTACTCACCGCCGCGCACGCCAGCCAGCCCCGGGCCCCCGCCCCGTCATAGTGGAGCAGATACTGCTCCCCGATCCGCGTCACCACCGGCTCGCGCGTGCCCTCGCGATCGGATGAATCCGGTCCCAGCCCGCGCTTCAACACTTCGCCCAAGTCCTCAACCTGCAGCCCCCAAAACGCCGGGGGCCGGCCATCGGAGAAGTGCTCCGCGTGACGGGGAAAGAAGGGGGCGGCCGTCGCGAATTCCGGTGTCGTCGCGTCGCCTTCCGGTATAAGGTCAAACGTTCCGCTGCCGGTACCCAGCACGATTCCGGCTGTGTTGCCCTCGTTCAGCCGATGCCACGCATAGGAAAACTGGCCGCTGCTAAAGGAGGTGAACGTGAGAGAGATGACTTCGAGGTACGCCTCGGAGAATCCAGGACGTACCACGAGATTTCGTATGACGGCAGTGGTGGCTCCCGTCTTTTCGTAGGAGGGAGAAATGGTCCATCCGCGCGAATCGACCACTCCCGAGCGCCCGGCGGTGTTTCCAATTTGCCCGTTGGCGCGCCATGGCACATTCACCTCCGGTGCTGCGCCCGTGGAACTCCAAGGCAGGGAGGCTGCAAACCGCAGTCGTGTCACGGACCCGGCGGTGGGACCGACCAACGTGCCCGGCGAGAATCCTGCCGGTGCTCCCGCGCCGGTACTTGTCGTCGGCAATCTCCAGACCGGGTCGAGTGGATCGAGGGTGCCTGGCACGACATAGGCTTCGACCAACCCCACGCCGGTGACCTCACCCGCCCCGGCGAGCTGCGCGGTGTAGAGCCCGGGTGCGAACCGAACATAGAGTGCGGAATCGCCGGTCGCCGGTGCGAATGCGCCGACCCGCGCCATGATATCGCTGACCACGGCAGCGGTCGATCCAGGATCGGACCCTGGAATGGCGGATCGCCAATCCGCGTTGTGGGCCACGACCTTTCCCTGGTTGTCGAACAGGGTGAGGGTCGGATTCGCAAGGGGCTGCGAGATTCCGAATGGCTGAAGTCCAGGTCCAATGCCGCGAATCAGCACATTTGAAGAGGTTTCGACCACCAACCCGGCAATCAGCGTGTCCTGTCCCGGCGCAATGCGTGCACGCGAGGATAGGTTCAGAAATACATTGGTGGAACCGAAAGACAGACAGGCACTTGAGAACGCCAGCACGACGAAGGCGATTGGCCAGCCGCCTCCCTCCACCCTCCCGGACTGAGGTTTCGCTCGTTTCAATAGGTGGCTGATCATCTCCGAACGTCGGCGCAACCCGAACTGCGGTCAAGGGGCCCGGTCCTCTTTGACCGCCGCTGCAGAAACGCAAGATAGGGATTCGCTTGGAGTCACAGCGTCTGGAATCGTGCTCGCCAGCCTGCCGTTTTCCCAAGATTGACGTGAATCCTCGATGGGTGCTGCGTCGCGAGCGTGGCAACTTCACCCGCGCCCGATTCACACGTCCCTCTGTCCCATGAAAACACACCGCTTCGTCGCCACCGTTGTGGCGGTATCCCTGCTGCTGCTTGCCGCCTCGACCCCCTTCGCGGCTGATGCCCAGGCCGATCAGGACTGGCTGAACTATGAGAGTGCTGGTCGCGCGCGGCCGCCCAAGCCGTCAAAGGAGATGTCGCGCCTTGAGTTGTCGACGTGGATGGAAACCCAGGCACAGCAACGTCGGGAACTCGCCCTTGCCTTCATCGAAAAGCACCCCACCGACCCCCGGCGGTGGAGCATCGTCCTGCAGCTCTCTCCGAATTCACCCCGTTTCGTCAAGGACTGGGGCCCGCTTGATGCTGCGGGCGCGCCCACCAAGCCCGTGATCGACGAAGAGGCTGCGGCCGCCTGGAAAAAGAAAATTGGAGAACTGCAGGCGGAGATGGCAAAGGCCCCCGATCTTCCGGAACCCACCCGCAAGCTCCTCGCGGAGCGAACCGAACCCAAGCCGGTCATTTATCACCCCGAGGCCGACGCGACCCAGCAAATCCGTGATGCGGTCGCTGAAGCCAAGATGTCCGGCCGCCACGTCCTCGTGCAGATCGGAGGTCAATGGTGCATCTGGTGTATCCGCCTCCACAAGATGATCGCGGCGGATCCGGAACTACAAAAGGCGATGAACGACAATTACGTCGTGGTGCACCTGAACTACAGTCAGGAGAACAAGAACGAAAAGACGCTCGCCGAACTCGGACATCCCCAGCGTTTCGGGTTTCCGGTGCTGGTGATTCTCGATACTGACGGAAAACGCCTGCACACCCAGAATTCAGCGTACCTCGAAGAAGGCAGCTTTCACAGCAAGGAGAAAGTCATGCGGTTCTTCGACCATTGGAGCCCCAAGGCCCTCGACCCCTCCACCTACGCGAAAAAGGGGTGAGATCGATAGGGAAATTGCGAAGACATCCGGCCTCCTCCGGGGGAGTGGGGACCTGATCAACCGCGCCGAAGTCGGGTGAGGATTGATTACTCTCCGTTTCGAGAGCGTAATCAACGCAAGTAAATTGGTGGAGGTGCCGGGAGTTGAATTCGATTCAGGCACTTTTTGCGGTGACGATTACTTTCGAGGGAAAACCGGGTTTTCAGAGGAGAAATTGGATGCGGTTCGAGAATCTCCCTCTGCAGAGAGCAGAACGGAAGTGCACGGAAACCCACTTTTTTTCGGTACAATATCGGTACAAAGTTTCGCCCAACGAGACTGCCCAATTTGATCT
>JAEUGZ010000304.1 GCA_016794725.1 Opitutaceae bacterium
CTTCACGGAGGACGGGGTGTTGCCGGCCGTGGACGGCGTGACCTTTTCCATCCCGCGCGGGCGCACCCTCGCGCTCGTCGGCGAGTCCGGGTGCGGAAAGTCGGTCACGAGCTACTCCCTGCTCCGCCTCATCCAGCGACCGGGGCGCCTGGTCAGCGGAAAGATCCTGCTGCACTCGCAGCGTTCCGGCACGATCGACATTGCCGCGCTGGGGGAGAACGACGACCTGCTCTACCACGTGCGTGGAGGGCTGGTGAGCATGATCTTTCAGGAGCCGATGACGGCGCTTTCACCGGTGCACACGGTCGGCGACCAGATTTGCGAGGCGATCCTGCTCCACCAGGATGTCACGCCGGACGCGGCGCGGCGCAAGGCGATCGAGATGCTGCGCAAGGTCGGCGTATCCGCTCCGGATCGTCGCATCGACCAGTTTCCGCACGAATTGTCCGGCGGCATGCGTCAGCGGATCGTCATTGCGATGGCGCTGGTGTGCAACCCGGAGCTCCTGATCGCGGATGAACCGACCACGGCGCTGGACGTGACGATTCAGGCCCAGATCCTGAGCCTGATCAAGAACCTGCAGACCGAGATGGGCTGCTCGGTGCTGCTCATCACCCATGATCTTGGAGTGGTGGCGCAGGCGGCGGACGAAGTGGCGGTGATGTACCTCGGACGCATTGTCGAGACCGGGTCGGTGCGCTCGCTGCTCAAGTCTCCACGCCACCCCTACACCCGCGGCCTGCTGAAGTCGCTTCCCTCGCTCAACCACGGACGCCGGCTTGCCTCCATCCCCGGCAGCGTGCCTTCGCTCTCGGCGATCCCGGTGGGCTGCCCCTTTCACCCCCGGTGCGAGCATGCGGTGGCGGGACGCTGCGACGTCGGCGGCGCGCCCCCGCTGCAGGCCTGCGGACCGGGACACCAGGTGGCCTGTGCGCGGGCGGATGAGTTGCCGGCGGTGTCCTTTTATGCGCCGGCGACGGCTGGCGGGGCTGGAGGGATCGCCGGATGAATCCGGGCGACGCCACCCCTGTTCTGGCCCCGCTCAGCCCGGGGCCGGCGGCGGCGGAGCCGCTCGTTCGCGTGCGCGGTCTCTGCAAGTATTTCCCAATCCGGGCCAAGGGCATCCTGGGCAAGGTCGTGGCAACGGTGCGGGCGGTGGACGACCTTCATTTCGACCTCCACCCCGGAGAGACGCTCGGGCTGGTCGGCGAGTCGGGTTCGGGCAAGACCACGGCGGCGCGCTGCATCCTGCGCGCGCTCAGTCCGACCGCGGGAGAGGTCCTGTTTCGAACTCCCTCGGGTGCGACGGTGGATCTGGCGGCTTTGCCGGAGCGTGCGCTCAAACCGCTGCGTCCCCATCTACAGATGATTTTCCAGGATCCGTATTCCTCCCTCAACCCCCGCATGACGGTGGGTGAGATCGTGGGGGAGCCGCTCGTGATCCACCGACTCGGAACGCGGACCGAGCAGGAAGCACGGGTCGTCGATATTCTTCGCAAGGTCGGGCTCAAGGCGGAGCATCGCACCCGCTATCCCCATGCGTTTTCCGGGGGACAGCGCCAGCGCATCGGCATCGCGCGCGCGCTGATCATGCGGCCGTCCTTTGTGGTGGCGGACGAAGCGGTGTCGGCACTGGACGTGTCGGTGCAGGCCCAGGTGCTCAATCTGCTCAAGGATTTGCAGGAGGAGTTCAAACTCACCTACCTCTTTGTCGCGCACAACCTTGACGTGGTGCGTCACTTTTGCGACCGGGTGGCAGTCCTTTATGCCGGCCGAATGGTGGAATTGGCTCCGGCGGCGGAGATATTCTCCGATCCCAAACATCCCTACACGCGAGCCTTGCTCTCCGCGGTTCCATGGCCCGACCCCGACGTGCGGTTGAAGTTTGATGTCCCGGGCGAAATTGCCGATCCGAGCCGACTGCCGAGCGGCTGCGCGTTCCATCCCCGATGCCCGTCGTGTTTCGGTCCCTGCAAGACTCACCGGCCCAAACTTCAGCGTCTTGTCGATTCAAGCCGTCAGGTAGCCTGTCATTTACATTTTCCGCCGGACTGATTTCGCTTCCATCCCCTTCCCACCATGCTCGTCCACTCCGTCTACTTCTGGCTCAAGCCTGAACTCACCGCCGCTCAACGCGCCGAATTTCGCCAAGGCGTGGAGTCCCTCCGCGGGATCTCCGCCACCGAAAAGGTCTATGTCGGCGTGCCGGCGGGCGTCCCGGATCGTCCGATCATCGACAAGTCCTTTGCAATCGGTTTAACCGTCGTTTGCAAGGATGTGGCGGCCCACAATGCCTACCAAGTGGACCCGATCCATCTGGCTTTTATTGAACGCTTTAAGCCGTACTGGAGTCGCGTTCAGATCTACGACGCCGAATGAGCAGCTGCCAGCGACCTGCAGCAGCTGGGAGCGCGGCGAGGTTACCCGGGAAAAACCCGGTCAAATAAGTATTTTCCTGAAGGCCTTCGTTGGCGGAACCCCCTCAGGTTCGCCGCGGAAGCGACGATGTGGAGTCTGGCTGGGTGTGCGCGTGGTCCGTGCGCCTCGGCCAGACCATGCTATCGCGCGATGCCTTCAACCCGTTCTCCCGCTTCAGCTGGGACGGGGCCTTGCTTTTTTCACCTCACCTCACCCGCGAGGGTGTGAGGCGGTCCTTGAGTGCGCGTCGAGGAAGGGGTTGATCCGCCATGGCAACCAAAGGCCGGATCCTGGTGATCGATGATGACGAAGCGGTGCGACTGCGCGTGCGCGACCTGCTGGAGCGCAGCGACAATTTTACAGTCGACGAGGCCTGTGATGGATTTGCCGGCCTGGAGGCGGTGCGCCGCAGTCCCCCGGACTTGATCCTTCTGGACATCATGATGCCGGGGATGACCGGGCTGGAGGTGTGCGGGCGACTGCGCGAAGACAAACTCTCCCGGGAGATTCCCATCATCATCATGTCCGCGGCGGATGAATCGGAGGCGATGATACGCGCCCTCGATGCCGGGGCGGAGGACTACCTGCCCAAGCCCGTCTCGGCAGCGGAGCTGCGGGCGAAGGCGCGCACAATCACCCGGCTCAATCGTTACCGAGGCCTGTTGCAGGAGCGGCGCCGACTGGAGTGGATCATCGAGCGCTCGGGCGAGGCCATCGTCGCCGTCGACCCGCGCGGCCGGCAGCTCTTTGCCAACGCGTCCGCGCGCACGCTGTTCGGCCTGGGCCGGGAAGGCGGGGCGGATGTGGTGGAGGCGGTGAGCCGCACTTATCATCCCGATCCGCCCGAGGCGTGGCAGCGACTGCGTGAGGGCGGATTTCGTCCCGCGGAGCCCTTTGCCGTCGTCCGCCCGGAGTGTTCCTTTCTGGCCGCCCGCTGGCTCAAGGTGGATACCTTTGCCGATCCGGACGATACCGAGGGCACGTTGTTGCTCACCTTCACGGACCGTTCTGGAAGCGTCCGTCGCGAACTTGAGACCTGGACGTTTCAGCACCTCATTTCCCACAAGATCCGCACGCCCCTGAACGGCATTTCCAGCGTGATTGAGGTCGTGACGGGAAGCGAGGCGATCCGGGCCGATCCGGAAAATGTGGCGCTGCTGGAGATGGCGCGTCTCAGCGCCCTGCGCCTGGAGGAAACACTGCTGGGCGTGTTGCGCTACCATGAGGCGATGACGGGTACGGGCGATCGCCGCCGGTCCCATGCGTTACGAACCCTGCGCTCGGCCATGAACGCGGCGACTGAGGACACCCTTTTGCCCGCGGATTGCCTGATCCTCCAGGCCGAGCCGCCGGAGCTCCTGCTGACGCCGGTCCTGGACGATGCGGGCATGATTGTCCTGACCGAGGTCGTGAGCAACTACGTGAAGTTCAGCGAAGCGTCCCGAGTCGGGCTGACGGTGACGGTGAGCTCCACCGGGGGCGATGTCTCGCTCCGTTTCACTGCTCCGGGTCCGCGCATCCTGCCGGAGGCCGTGGCCCACCTCGGACGGGCCTACTGGCAGCTGGAGAGCCGGTTCAGCGGTGAGATTCCGGGAATCGGTCTGGGCCTGGCCACGGCACGCCTGCTGGCTCGCTCCCTCGGAGGAGAGCTCCGGTTCGAGTCGAGCGAGGATCCAGTCGGACTGGCCACCACCTTTGTGCTGCCTCTGCGAGTCTCCCGATCCGAATCCGTTTTGTCATGAGCGCCCCGATCCTAGAATCCGCGACCCACGACGACGCCATCATGGCGTTGCGCCGCGAACGCATCCTCACCGCGACCGGTCTCGCGGCCGAGCAGTTCCTCAGCGAGTCGAATCACCGGACCGCGTTCCAGGCGGCCCTCCGACTCCTCGGCGAGGCGACCGCAGTCAGCCGCGTCTACGTGTTCCAGTCCGTGCCCAGCGACGGCGGTGAGTCGCTCTGGAGCCAGCGCCACGAGTGGTGTGCCGAGGGCATCGCGCCCCAGATCGACAACCCCGACCTGCAGAATCTCTCCATGGTGGACGCCGGATTCTCCCGTTGGGTGAAGGAACTCTCCGCCGGCCGGGCGATCTTTGGGCCGGTGCGCGAGTTTCCGGAGGCGGAGCGGCCGATCCTCTTCGCCCAGCAGATTCGCTCGCTCGTCGTCATGCCCGTCCAGGTGCATGGGCGCCTGTGGGGCATGATCGGATTTGACGACTGCCTTTCGGAGCAGGGGTGGAACGAGGCCATCGTCAGCTGCCTGAGGGTGGCGGCCCGCGTGCTGGGCGCTGCGTATGAGAGGATGGACTACAAAACGCACCGCGATCACCTGCTGGACGACTACCAGCTTCTGCTCAACAGCGTGCGGGAGGTGATCTTCCGGGTCGGCGACGAGGGCAGATGGTCCTTCCTCAGCCCGGCCTGGGCGGAGCTGACGGGATGGAGCATCGCGGAGAGCCTCGGCCGGCCCTGCACGGACTTCATCGATCCGGAATTTCTCGGCACGGCGCGCACGACCATGGTGGGCCTCTTTTCGGGTCAAGTGGAGACATCACGTTGGGAGGGCCGCGTGCGGCTTGCCGACGGTGGCAGCCGCTGGTTTGTGGTCAATGCGCGCCGGCTCCCGACCGCGCCGGGCCGTGGGGCTGAGATTGTCGGTACCTTGATCGATGTGGATGACACCAAGCGCGCGGAGCTGGCCCTGATCGAGGCCAAGCGAGCGGCCGAAGCGGCGAATCGGGCGAAAAGTGAATTCCTCTCGACCATGAGTCATGAGCTCCGGACGCCGCTCAATGCCGTGATCGGGTTGACGGAGTCCCTGATCGAGGATGGCGCCACGCTCGAGCCGGTGCGGACCCAGCGCTACCTGGAAATCATTCACCGCAGTGGAAAGCAGCTGCTGGCGCAGATCAACGACGTGCTCGACCTTGCCCGCATCGAGGCCGGCCAGATCCGGCTCGTGCCCGCCCGCGTTGATCTGTCCAGCGTGTGCTCCTCGGCCGTGGAGGGATCGCGCCGCAGCGCCGAGGCCAAGCGACTCGTCCTCACGTTCACGCGACCGCCCGCTCCGCTCTGCGTGATGGCCGATGAGAAGCTGTTGCGGCAGGTGCTGAACAACCTGGTGAGCAATGCCATCAAGTTCACCCCCGAGGGCGGCCAGATCACGCTCGGTGCCTCGCTGTCCGAGGCCGGTCTGGCGACCATCACGGTTCGCGACACCGGCATCGGCATCCCGCCGGAAAAGCTGGCCCTGCTCTTCAAGCCGTTTTCCCAGGTGGATTCGTCACTGGCACGCAAATACGGAGGCACGGGCCTCGGTCTCACGCTGGTCGACCGGCTGGTCCGCCTGCACGGCGGAACGGTGGACGTCGCGAGCGAGACCAATCGGGGAAGTGTCTTCACCCTTTCACTCCCGCTGGCGGGCAGTCCGTCGGTTTCCTCCCCATGAGCCCCAAGATTCTCATCGTCGACGACGACCCGTCCAACATTGTCACGCTGGAATCGATGCTGATACCGGAAGGCTACGCGCTTTCATCGGCGTTTGATGGCGATGAAGCCGTGGTCAAAGCGAAGGAAGTCCTGCCGGATGTGATCCTGCTCGACGTCATGATGCCGCGCCTGAATGGCTTTGAGGCCTGCCGCCGGATCCGTGCCGACCCGGTGATCGGACGCGTGCCGGTGCTGATGCTCACGGCGCTGGACGACTCGGAGTCGCGACTCGAGGGACTGAGCTGCGGCGCCGATGACTTCATCAGCAAACCCTGTCGCCGGGAGGAACTGCGGGCCCGGGTGCGCACCGTGGTCTCACTGAACCGGTTCCGAATCATCGCCGAGCAACGGGAGCGGTTTCAACGTCTCTTCGATCTGGCCCCTGATCCGATCGTGCTGGTGAACCGCGCCGGGCAGGTGCTGGGCTCCAATGAGCTCGGGCGTTCCGTGCTCGTTCGCGACAACGGCGGGGTGGAGGCGGATCACTTGGCGGATGCCTTTGCCGCTCCCGAGGACACTGCCGTCCGCGGGTGGCTGAACCAACTGGCGGTCGGGGTGGAACCGGGTGCGCTGACGCTGTCGAAGGGCACCGGCGCGTCGCGCCGTGTGTTCATTGCGCGCGGCACGCTGGTCCCGGACCAGGGTGTGCCGGCCTGCATGGTGGTGCTCTCCGACATCACGGCCGAAGTGCTGGCTCGCGAGGCGCTGGAGAAGTTGAATCGCGAGCTTGACGACCTCGTTCGGGCCCGGACGCAGCAATTGGAGGATGCCAACCAGCTTCTGCTGTCGTACGCCAATTTTGTCTCCCATGACCTGCGCTCCCCGCTCTCGGCGGTGACGGGCTGCCTTTCGCTTGTGGTGGACGATCCGACGATCCCCGCCGAGGCGAAGACCTGGATTGAGCAGGGGTACCAGGGTGCACTGACCCTGGGCGACCTGATCACCAACATCCTCCAGCTGGCCCAGGACGAACATCGTGGCACGACGTCGTTTCAGATGGTGGATCCTGGCCCCGTGATCACCCGGGTGGCCGAGCGTCTCTGCTCGATGCAGCGCCCGCCGCGGCCGAAACTGATGGTGGGCCCCCTTCCGCTGCTGAACGTCAGTGCCATCCTCGTCGAGCGCGTCTTCTACAATCTGGTGGGTAATGCGATGAAGTACTCGGCCCACCGGTCGCAACCGCTCGTGGAGATTGGGTGCAGCGGGACCTCGCCGGAAGGAAACGCGATTCTCTTTGTGCGGGACAACGGCGTGGGCTTCGGCGCGGCGGAAGGCGAGCGGCTCTTCAAGGAGTTCTCGCGTCTCTCGACGTCCGAGGGCCGCGAAGGCCTTGGTCTCGGCCTCTCGCTGGTAGCACGTCTGATCAAGTCGCACCACGGCCGGATCTGGGCGGAAGGCAGGCCGGGGGAGGGAGCGACCTTCTTTGTTGAACTGCCCGTAGCCACGATGGAGGCGCCTCCCGCCCCAATGACACCCGCCGGGCGCTGACCCTCGGTCATGATCGCTCGTTGGACGCCGTCCCTGCCTCGACCCCTCCCGCTGCTCCTCACGCTCGCGGCGGCCGCGGCGCTGAATTGCGTGGAGATCGAGTTGATTGGCGGCGTTCACGTGGTGCTCGGTTCGTTTCTCTATCTGCCCTTCGTGCTGCTGCTGCCGGTTCCGTGGGCCGTGGCGGCGGCCGGGGTGGCGATGGCGCCCACGGTGTTTTCCTTGGGACAGCCGTTCGCCCTGATATTGGGAATGGCGGAGGCCGGAGCCTTGGCCTGGGGACTGCGACGCAAATGGGGCGCGGCGCCCCTGATTGATGTTGGCTTTTGGGTGACGGCGGGGCTGGGGCTTTCCGTCTGGATGTACAGCGGTGTGGCCCGACTGCCGGCCGACCTCGCCACCCTCGAGGTCCTGGTCCGGGTCGTCAACCAGCTGCTGGCCGTGATCGTGGCTGACTTTCTGGTGCGCCACACGCGAGTCGGCGGGCTCCTGCGAACGCTTCCCCAGCCCGCCAATCGGCTGCGTGACGTGGTGTTCAACTACGTTTTTGTTCTGGCCGCGGTACCGGTTGCGCTGGTGGCGGCGGGGCTTGCGCTCCTCCTTCAGTCCAATGTTGCGCGGGAGGACCGGAGCGTGCTTTTGGACGGCACCCGGCAGGTGGCGCGCGAGCTGCGGCTGTTTCTCGACCTTCATCAGGCGGCGGTGATTTCGGCGGCGGGTTTGATCCAGCCAGGCACCTCGGACGCGTCTCAGGTCCTGGAACAGATCCGGTCGGCGCATCCCGCCTTTGTCACCATGCTCGCGACGGACCCCAATGGGCGCATCCTGAACACGGCCCCCCTGCAACCCGAGAACCGGCTGCGTGGAAGCGACGTGTCGGACCGGGAGTATTTCCGACTTCCCAAGGTGCAAAACAAGCCCTTCGTCTCGGGCGTATTCCGGGGCCGCGGATTTGGAGCCGACTTGCTCATCGCGATCAGCGCGCCCCTGACCGGGCCCGGGGGGGAGTTTCTCGGCGTGGTGCAGGGCTCCCTGAAGATCGACGAATTCGTCAAGCTGATGGCCGAGTCCCGGGTGTCTTCCGGATTGCAGTGGATTCTGGCCGACTCAAGCGGACACATCATCTTTGCCTCGCCGGGTGCGGGCATGAAAACGTTGGACGAACTCCCGCAGTACGATCTCGGCAAGATCCTGCTCAACCGGCCGGACCGGCCCTTTGTCTATGACTTGATGGTTGACGGCGCCAGCGAGCGAATGCGGGCCTATGTGACGCGGAATGCGGAGTACCGGTTTCTCGTCATCGCCCAGCGTCCCGTCCTGGCGGCTGCGGCGAGCAGCCTTGGACTCTACGGAATGATGGCGGCGATCGTGTTCGGGGTGCTGGCCACGGCCGCGTTTGTGGCACGCCTCTCCAATCGCCGGCTTTCCGGACCGCTGGAGGAGTTCGCCCGTGCCACCGGCCGGCAGGCAGAGAGCGGGACGGTCGAGGTGGTTCCACCTCCCAAGGACCGAGTGCCCAGCGAGGTGTCGCAGATTTACGCGGCGTTCAATGCCCTCGCGAGCCGCTTGCATGCGACCTACGACGAGCTGCGGCGAAACAACGAACTCCTCGATCAGCGGGTGGGGGAGCGAACCCGCGAATTGGAGCAGGCGCGCCGTGAGGCCGTGGCCGCGAGCGAATCGAAGACCGCGTTCCTGTCGGTGACCAGCCATGAGATCCGCGGCCCTCTCCATGCGATCGTGACCGAGGCGGATTTGATCCAGGCACGGGTGCGCGATCCGGAGATCCGGGCGCAGGTGGATACGATTCGACTGGGTGCGCGCTCGCTCGTGGGCATCGTCAACAACCTCATCGACCTGTCCAAAATCGAGTCCGGAAAACTCGAGCTCAAGATGGCCGCGGTGGAAATTGGATCCCTGTGCCGGGAGGTGGTTTCCCAACACTCGGAACGGGCGGCGGCCCGCGGGCTGGCCTTGACGCTGGAGTCTTCCCTGCAGGCTGAACTGTGGGTGGAAACCGACGGCGCGCGCCTTCGCCAGGTGCTGGGCAATCTGGTCGGAAACGCGGTCCGGTTCACCGAAAAGGGCACCGTCTGGCTGTGTGTGGAGGCGCAGGGCGCGGGACCCGTGGAGGTGAGGTTCCGAATTGTTGATACGGGACCGGGCATTCCCAAGGCCATGCAGGACGACCTGTTTGACCCGCTGGCCGGCATGGAGTCGTCGCGACCGGCGGACTCAGGTTCGGGCCTGTCCCTGGCCATCAGCCGTCGCCTGGTCGAGTGCCTCGGAAGCAAGATCGTGCTGCACAGCGTGGAGGGGCGCGGCACCGAGTTTGCCTTTCTCCTGTCCCTGCGACGCGCGGTTCCGGGTTCGATCCTGGCGCCGGCGCCCCTTGTGGCCGCACCTTTGTCTTTGCCCGTGGCTTCGAGCGTATCCGCGGTGAGGGCCGAGAACACGAGCGGCATCACTCCCGGCCTGGCTGCGGGGGCGGCGCTCCCCGCCCGGTCCGCGAAGGGAGAGGCCGAGCCTAGGTCCGTGACTCCCGTGGCTGCGTCAGCCGTGGGAGTGCGGACGTTGAAGGAGGTGGATGTGCTGGTGGCGGACGACACGGTTGCGAACCAGGAAGTGATGCTGGCCTTGCTGGAGGGACGGTGCCGCTCGGTGGTGGTGGTGAGTTCGGCCCAGGAGGCGATGGACCGGCTGAGGACCGGCGTGTTTGCGGTGGCGCTGATTGACCTGCAGATGCCCGATATCGACGGATTTCAGGTGGCGTCGACGGTGCGCAGCTGGGCAGGTGACGAGGCTTCGCGGGGCTGCCGGCTGCTGGCGGTTTCTGCGCATCCCGCCGAGGAAATGCGGACCGAATGCCTCCGAGTGGGGTTTGACGACTACGTGGAGAAACCGATCAACCGGAAGGTGCTGTTCGAGGCGTTGCGGGCCTGCTTGGCGGCGGCCGGTGAGTCGGCACCGGCGTAGGGCAGAGGCGGGACCGACGGTCCCGTCGCGGACTCAGCGAGTCCGCCTACAACCCGAACCCACACCGATTCAGCGTAGAGGTCGTCTAGTTGACGCGTTCCCGCGGCTGCGCATGCGCGTCGACCTAAGGGTGGTGTTCGTTGGAGGTGGGGTCGCCGACCCCGCGGGGATGGGCGTCGCGTGAAGAAATCGGACGACGGAGGCGGGACCGGTCGGTCCCGTCGCGGCCTCATCGAGGCCACCTCCAGCAAGAACAATGCGATTCCCCAGGCCCAATCCTTAAGTTGACGCGCATGCGCGGCTGCGGGACCGCCTCCAACGGAAGGGATTCGCTCTTACTCGTCCGCTGGAGTGGCGGGCGTCGGGCTGGGCTCGACGACGAACGGGGCGAAGACGGAGGCCTGGGAGGCGGGGAAGCGTCCCTGGATATAGACGCCGTCGTCGCGTTGTTCCTCGTGCTGGACGTGGCCGACTTCGTGCAGCCGGGCGACCACATCGTAGCGCTCGTGCGGGACCAGCAGGGTGGTCGCGCCGAGTGAATCGGCGATCAGCTCGACGCAGCGGTCGATCAGCAAATCAAGCCCTTCGCCGGTCCGGGCGGAGAGCAGCAGTCCATCGGGAGCGAGGTGGTGTGCGCGCTGGCGGGCGACGGGATCGGCAGCGTCGATCTTGTTGAACACCGTGAGCGTGCGTTTGTCGTCGGCGCCGAGTTCGCGCAGGACGGACAAGGTTGTTTCATGGTGGTGCGCGACGTTCGGATTGGTGACGTCGAGGACGTGGATCAGAAAGTCGGCGACCACAACCTCCTCGAGAGTGGCCTTGAAGGCCTCGACCAGTCCGTGGGGAAGACGCCGGATGAAGCCGACCGTGTCGGTGACGAGCAGTTTCTGGTTTCCGCGCAGCTGCAGCTGCCGGGTGGTGGGATCGAGGGTCGCGAACAGTTTGTCGACTGCGAGAACGCCGGCTCCGGTGAGGGCGTTGAGCAGCGAGGACTTGCCGGCGTTGGTGTACCCGACGATGGCCGCGGTGGGCACCGGTACCCGCTGACGGCGGCGGCGCTGGGTGGAGCGTTGCTGACGGACCTCGGCCAGTTCCTCCTTCAAGCGAACGATGCGATCACGAACGATGCGGCGGTCCTGTTCGAGCTGGGTTTCGCCTTCGCCTCCCATGGCGCCCTTGCCGCGCTGGCGTGAAAGGTGGGTCCAGGCCCGCGTCAGGCGGGGGAGGGAGTACTCCATGCGGGCCAGGGCGACCTGAAGCACGGCTTCTCGGGTGTGAGCGCGATCGGCAAACACCTCGAGGATGACTTCCTGCCGGTCGATGACGGCGAGGCCGGAGAGTTCCTCCCAGTTGCGTTGCTGCGCGGGAGAGAGTGCCTCGTCGAAGACAATCACATCGGCTCCGTCCGCCTTGGCCAGATCGACGATCTCCTGGGCCTTGCCACTCCCGAGCAGAAGAGCCGGGGTGGGTGTACGCAGGTTCACCAGCAAGGTCTGGGTGACGGTCAGCTTCAGATTTTCGACCAATTCCTTGAGTTCGGACAGCAGCTCCGCCCCTTCGCCCGGGGTCATATCATGGGTTTGCACGCCAACGAGAAAGGCGCGCTCGAGTTTGGTGGAGGCAGGTGTGTCGAGAAAGTCGGCCATCAGGAAACGGACAAGCAACTCGCTTTCGGCAGGTGCGTCAACTGCGGTCGGGACAAGGGGGTCGGCGGTCTCCGTTGGTGTTGGGGTCGCCGATCCAGCGGGGATGGGCGTCGCGTGCGCGATGCGGAGGGAGAGTCCCCCGGCCTCGGCGAGGCCAGCTCCAACGGAGGGGTTGTTGGAGGCGGGGTCGCCGAGCCCCCGCGGATGGGCCTCGCGTGAACAAATCGGATCGTGGAGGCGGGACCCGTCGGGTCCCGTCGCGGCCTCTGCTAGCCCGCCTACAACCCGGACGCAACCCGTCCGCCCGAGGGTGGCCCGGGAAATTCCATTGAGCCGGAATGTGCGGGCGGCCAGGATGGAGGGCGATGCACCCTCGATTTCCCCTCCGTACCCTGGTCCTTGGACTGGTCTGTCTGATTCCCTCCTGGCTGCTGGCCGCGAACTCCGCGATCGAGCCGGCTCCGCGCGACGAGGCCTGGCTGAAACGTCACGTGGGCTTTGTCGCGCAGGCCAAGGCGGGAGGCGTCGATGTCCTCTTCCTCGGTGATTCGATCACCGACGGGTGGCGAAGCAAGGGCAAGGCGCTCTGGGATGCCCACTATGCTCCGCTCAAGGCGGCGAATTTCGGCATCGGAGGCGATCGCACCCAGCACGTGCTCTGGCGGATGCAGAATGGCGAACTGGACGGGATCAGCCCGAAGGTCGTGGTGCTGATGATTGGAACCAACAACACCGGATTCGAGCGCGACAAGGTCACGCCCCGAAATACCACGGCGGAGGTGGTCGAAGGCGTCACCGCCATTGTGCAGGGCCTGCGCACGAAACTTCCCGCCGCAAAAGTCCTCCTCCTCGCGATTTTTCCGCGGGGAGAGAAGGACTCACCCGCACGTGCCCAGGTGGCGGCGGTGAACGAGGGCATCGCCAAGCTGCACGACGGACAGTTTGTGCACTACCTCGATATCGGGGCGAAATTCCTCTATCCCGACGGCACGCTGCCGACGGACATCATGCCCGATCTCCTGCATCCCAATGAAATTGGTTACGCCATGTGGGCGGCGGCCATCAAGGAGCCGTTGGCGAAGTTGCTGAAGTGAGTCGGGTCGGTGGCGACGCCGGTGTTCCCAGGCTGGGAACCCGGCGGGCGGGGGCACCGGGTGGAGTCGAGACCTAGGCGTTTTATGGGAAGACTGCGTCCACCTCACCGGGCGCCGACAAATTTGACGCAGACCGGACGAGGAAGCGCAGTCGCCGGACCGCTTGGCGTAAGTTTGCCCGTGGAGGGATGAATGGAAAATACGGTCAGGGTGTCGCTGTCCTGATTGGCGGAGATGAGCCAGGCTCCGTCGGGTGATACGGCGAAATTCCTCGGCGTTTTGCCGCCGATGGGTGTGGCTTCCACCCAGGTCAGGGCTCCTGATTTGGGATCGCGGGAGAACACTGCGATGCTGTCGTGTCCCCGATTGGAGCCGTATACGAACCGGTTGGACGGATGCACCACGATCTCCGCAGTGGTGCTGGCGCCGCTATAGCCCGTGGGCAGGGTGGACAGCGTCTGGGTCGCCTGCAACGCGCCCGAGACCGGGTCGAAGGCGGCCACGGTGATCGTGCTGAACAGCTCGTTGATGACGTAGAGCTGGTGTCCATCGTGACTGAACGCGCAGTGCCGGGGTCCCGACCCGGCGGCGATGGCGAGGGCACCGACAGGATGCAGGGTGGCGGTGGCGGTTTCGACTGCGTAGACCTTCACCTGATCGATGCCCAGGTCTGGAACCGCGAGAAAGCGTCCGTCGGGCGAGTAGGTGACACCATGGGCGTGGGGAGCTTCCTGTCGCTGGGGATTGACGCTCTTTCCCGTGTGCGGTTCGAGATCGCTGCGCGGGCCGAGTGCGCCACCCGCGAGCACAGGAAAGGCGGCGACACTGCCCCCACTGTAGTCGGCCACCACGACGAGACGACCCCCGGAGTGGGCGGCGACGTCACATGGACCCACCAAACCGGACGGGGCCTTTCCCAACGGACTCAGCGCACCGCCGGCGCCGATCGTGTAGGCGCGCACTCCGGCTGGCGATTCGTTGACGGCGTAGAGCACCGTTTGATCGGGCGAAAGGTCGAGGAACGAGGGGTTGGGGGTCTCGGCGGCGAGCACCGGCGCGGTGAACGTACCCTTGGCCGAGTCAAAGGTGGTGGTATAGATGCCGCGGCTGCCGTTTGCGGTGTAGGTGCCGACAAACACGCGCAGCGGCGGGGCTGAGGCGGACAGGGAAGACATGGCGGAGGTGAGGAGAGCCAGGATACGAGCGATGCGAAACATAGGGTTGGGGTGAAAAAGGTACGGACTTAGCCAGAGCATTCAGCCTAAAAACCGCGACTGAACCACGGATGGACATGGATCGACACGGATACAAACGAGTTACGCCAAAGTGGGCTTTCGCCTTGTGGGTGAAGGCGATACACGCTCCGAATCCGCGTTTATCTATGTCCATCCGTGGATGATGAACGGATCGATTGTATTCCACTTCGGAATTTAGATTCAGTTGAACCACGAATTGACCCGAATCGACACGAATGGAAACAGGCACCGGGAGTTGCGAGGGGTCCTTATACCTTCAGGTGAACGAGTCTAGGTTCTCGACTCCACCTATCTTCCTTTGGATCCGTGTCCGTTCGTGTCAATTCGGGGTCGATCGTCTGAACGGTTTGGCCTACGTGGCGGAGTCGCGCTTCAATCGAGCCAGTTCCTCTTCTCCGAGCGGCTGGCTGGACTTTACCTTCAGGCTGTCGATGAACTCCCGTGCGAAGTCCCGTTTGTAGCGCGCGTTGAAGGCAGCGGTGACCAGCATCGCGATGAGGGCGCCCAGGCTGGCCAGCGCCATGTCCTTGTGTGCGTCCCAGACATCTCCCTGGGTACCGAGGTAGGCCACTCCCAGATCTCCGCCGAAGAGTTCGGCGGCGCCCCACTCGAAGAGTTCGAAGATCATCGACGTGCTCATGGTCAGGTCGAGCGGGAGAAAGTAACCCCAGAATCCCCGCACTTGTCCCACCCGCAGAAACACCTCGCGGATCGGGTAGGCGAGCAGCAGCCCGTAGAGAAAATGCACGAGGCGGTCGAAGTGGTTGCGTTCCAATCCGAGGGCGCGGTTGAGCGGCGTCCCGAACCAGGCCTGCGTCCACTCATCGTAGGGCACCTCGGCGTAAGTCCAGTGTGCCCCGAGTTCGTGCAGGCAAAGAAAGAAGAAAATGAGCAGGTAGCTGAGCCGTGAGAACGGCAGCCAGCGGTAGGTGACGACCAGCAGCGGGACAAAAACGGCGACCAGGACGTTTTCGAGCCACCAGTCGTGGGGATAGTGAGCGCCGATCCCCGACCAAATCACCAGGGCGGCAAACAACCCGCCGAGGACCGCGAGGAGCCGGAGAGGTGGGATGCGGCGAAGCATCCCACCAGCATTCCGAGCTGCCGCGTTACGTCAACCCGCCGCAAACGACCCCCCGCCGTTGCGCATGCGCGTCGACTAAAGCGCGATTCGAAGTCGCCGTTTGGTGGAGGTGGGGTCGCCGACCCCGCGGGGATTGGAGTCGCGTGAAGAAACCGGACCACGGAGGCGGGACCGGTCGGTCCCGTCACGGGCTCGCCGAGGCCACCCTCACCCGAACTGCTGCGACTTTCCACGCCCCGTCCTCACGTTGACGCCGATGCGCCGTCGCGCGAACCAGGCCGGTGGGAATCCCGGCCCGGCTTCCGCGACCGCTCCCCGTTCCCGGCCGGAGGGCGCGGGAACGGCGGCCGGCGGCCAGCTAGGGCTGCAATTCGTAAACTTCGATCAGGGCTTCACCCGTGCCACCGTCCGAGCCGCGCACCTGAATGGTGTAGCCGCCCGGCGGGAGTGTGACGACGAGCGCGGCGTCCTTGCTGCCGGCCACGAGCGGAAAGGCTCCCACCCGGGAGAATTCCGGCGCAAGGGTGTCGGACCAGCTGTCGTTTTCCTCAATCTTCGTCGAACCCGAATAGACCTCGAGTTTCGGATCGGCGAGCACTCCGGGTACTCCGAAAGAGGCCAGGGTCGGGCCCACCGCTCGAATCACCACCGTCTTGCTGCTGGTGCCCGAAATGGTGATGCCGGCGATCAGAATATCACCGCCCGTGCCCACCCGGTTGCGCGCCGAGACATTGGTCAATCGGGCCGTGTTGCCGCTGCCGGCATCATACGCTTCGACGAGCACTCCACCGGCGGTGGGTCCGCTGATCTGGACGGTACGGCCTCCCTGAACTGCACGGACCAGGGCGGCATCCTTGCTGTCCCCGGCCAGCGCGAAGGCGCCGACCGAAGCGAAGGAGGTGATCAAAGCCTGACCGCCGCCCCAGTTGTCGTTGGATTCCACGAGCACGCTGCCGTCGTAGAGTCCGAGACGCGGATCGGGCATTGTATCCGGCACGCCGAACGTGGCCAGACCGGGCCCAACGGCCCGGACCAGCACGGGTTTCTCGCCACCCGACATGGTCAGACCGACGAAGAGCGTCTGTTCCGCCGCCAGCGTGGTGCGGACGGAGACATTGCTGATCCGACTGCTGACGGCGGGGGTCACCGTCAGTTGGGCCGGCGTGGAGGTGATCGTTCCGGCGGCGTTGCCGACCGTGACCGTGTAGGCTCCCTGATCGGCCAACTGGGCGGCGGCGAGGGTGAACGTGCTGGCGGTCGCGCCCGGAATCGTGACTCCGTTGCGCGCCCACGAGTAGAAGATCGGATCGGTGCCGGATGCCACCACGGTGAACGACGCCGGCTGGCCTTCGAGCACGGTCACGTCTGTTGGCGGTGTGACAATCATGGCTCCGACTGTCGCGGGATTCACCAGCAGGATGGCCGCGCTGGATGTGACCGAGCCGGCGGAATTGCTGACCTCCACGGTGTAATCACCTCCGTCGGCCACCTGCGTGGCGGCGAGGACGAAGGTGGCACTGGTGGCTCCGGCCAGGGCGACTCCATTGCGCTTCCACTGATAGGTGAAGGGAGCGGTTCCCGACACGGTGACAGTGAACGAGGCCGAAGCGCCTGCGGTCACCGTCTGGCTGACCGGTCCCTGGGTGATGGTCGGAGGAACAACGGCGGCGGCGATCGTCAGCGTGGCGGTGAGGCTGGTGACACTGCCGACTGTGTTGGTGACCACGACCGAGTATCCGGCTGCATCCGCGGATTGAACTTGGGCCAGCACCAGGGACGATCCCGTGGCGCCGCTGATGGCGGTGCCATTGCGCTGCCACTGATACGTGAACGGAGGCGTGCCCGTGACCACCACGGAGAACGTCACCGACTGCCCGAGCGTGACCGACTGGCTCACCGGCTGGGTGAGCAGAATCGGGGCGATCGGCGCGGGCGACACCGCGAGGGTGGCGACGGCGCTGGTCACACTGCCGAGCGCGTTGGACACCACCACGGTGTAGCCGCCCGCGTTGACGGCCTGCACCCCTGTCAGGGTGAGCGTTGCTTCGTTTGCACCCGCAATGGCAGTGCCGTCACGCCGCCACTGATACGAGAGCGGTCCGGTGCCGGAGGCCACGACGGTGA
>JAEUGZ010000329.1 GCA_016794725.1 Opitutaceae bacterium
CGAGAGCCGGCTCGTAAAGGCGGTGCGCCAACCGGACCAGCCAGGGTTCCTTCTCCTTTACCTGCTTCGGGAGGAACAGGGCGGCCAGCACGGGTGTCAGTGTCAGCGCCAGAATCAATGAACCCAATAGCGCAAAAATCAGCGTCAGCGCCATCGGCTTGAAGAGCTTACCCTCAATGCCTTCCAGCGTGAGGATGGGCAGGAACACAATCATGATGATCCCCACGCCGAACGCCACCGGCCGCGCCACTTCGATGGGAGCACTTCGCAGCACGTCCTCGCGTTCCGCCTTGGTTAACACGCGCCCCAGCTCATGTTGGCGATCCACCAACCGGCGCATCGCGTTTTCCACCATCACTACTGCGCCATCCACGATCAGACCGAAGTCCACCGCGCCGAGGCTCAACAGACTGGCGGAGATGCCCGCCTGCAACATGAGACTGCCGCCAAACAGCATCGAGAGTGGAATGGCCACCGCCACTATCAATCCGGCTCGCAGGTTTCCGAGAAAGGCAAACAGGATGGCTATGACCAGCAAGGCTCCGGCCAGCAGGTTGTGTTCGACGGTGCGAATCACATTGTCCACAAGTTCCGTCCGGTCGTAGAGCACCTCTAACTTGATGTCCGCCGGCAGAAATTTCTGCACTTCGGCCAGCTTGGTCTTGAGCGCATGGGTCACCACGGCGCTGTTCTCCCCCATTAGCATGAAGCCCAGCCCGAGCACTGCTTCGCCACGACCGTCCGCTGTGACGGCACCGCGCCGGATTTCGTGATCCTCCTTCACATGGGCTACGTCGCGCACGCGCACAGGGGTACCGTCGTGAGTGGTAATGACGATATTGGCGATCTCCTGGACATTCGTTGTCAGACCCACGCCATGCACGAGCAGGGACTCGCCGCCCCGGACAATCTGGCCCCCGCCCACGTTCTGGTTGTTTGCCTGCAACGCCTCGACCAGTTCCTCGAACGTCAACCGGTATTTGATGAGCCGGTCCGTTTCGACGATTACGTGGTATTGTTTCTCGAAACCGCCCCAGGTGTTCACTTCAGCGACGCCGGGAACCTTGCGCAATTCCGGTTTCACCACCCAGTCCTGCAACACGCGCAACTCGGTCGGAGAGCGATTCGTGTCGGTGGACCGAACAACGTAGTGGAACACCTCACCCAATCCGGTGGCAATGGGCCCAAGCTGTGGTCGCTCCAACCCCTCCGGCAGTTCAACCGTCTGAAGCCGCTCCATGATGAGTTGGCGCGCTCGGTAAATGTCGATGGTGTCGTCGAAGGTCCCCACCACTTGAGACAGGCCGAACTTCGAGATGGAGCGCACGTTTTGGAGGCCCGGTAAACCGCTGACGGCCAGTTCAACCGGAATGGTGATTTGCGCTTCGGTCTCCTGAGGATTCAGCGCCGCCGCCGTGGTGTTGATCTGCACCTGCACCGGCGTGGTGTCCGGGAAGGCGTCGATGGGGAGGATGCTCAAGGACCGCCCGCCGATGACGACGAGCGCCGCTGCCAGCACACAGACCAGCAGGCGATTCCTGAGCGAAAACGTGACGATCCAGTTTAACATCGCGATGATTCCTTATGGGTAGGCCTAGTCATCTGCACAGCCCGCTCCGAGACGCGACATCAGCATGGCGGACTTCACCGCGAACGCCCGACTCACCGCGATTTGCTCGTCTCGCGCTAGCCCGGCCAGCACTTCCAGACGCCCGTTGAACTTGGCTCCCAGAGTCACGGCTCGCGCGTCGAACAAGTCGTCCCCCAGCCACACAAAAATGAACGGCTTGCCCTCGACGTGCTGAATCGCCGACGGCGGTACCAGCATCGCTCCCTCCGCCTTGCGTGTCAGAATCCTCGCCGTCGCAAACATCTTGTCTTTGAGGAGGCAATCCGGATTCGCGAACTCCGCGCGCGCCCGTGCCATGCGCGTGCGTTCATCCACCGCCGGCCCTACCCAGGTCAGCTTCCCCGTGAAGACCTTTCCAGGCAGGGAATCCAACTGAAGTTCTACGCTCTGTCCCACCTTGACCCGCGCCAAAGTCGTTTCCGGCACCTGGAGCATCGCCCAGACCGTCGAATGGTCCACCAGCGTGAACAGTGGTTTGCCAGCATCCACCAGCGATCCCCGCACGGCCACCCGCTCCACTATCTCGCCCGCGAAAGGTGCTCGGACCTCCATGAGCACCTGCTCCTGCGGTTTATGACCCATCTCATCAATCTGTTCCTCGGTGAAGCCCAGTGTTCGGAGTTGTTGGCACGCGCCTCGGTGACTGGCTTCGGCCTCTTGCAGGGCTTGCTCGGAAGTCACGCGCTGCTCGCGCAGTCTGCGCTCCCGGTCCAGGGTTTGGTGCGCCAACACCGCTTTGGCGACTGCTTCCGCAATGGAAGCGGACCAGATTTTTGCGACAGTCTGCTTCTCATCAACCTTCGCCCCCAGGTCCGCGTCGACGGTCTGGATAATGCCGCTCACTGGCGCGGCGATTTGCGCCAGCTTGTTCAGGTTGAAACTCACTTCCGCCACGCACTCGACCGCGACTGCAATGTCGCCGGTTTCAGGCGTGGCCGTATGGACACCGACAATCCCCATGGAGTTTGTCGATGGCAACCGGACCTTCATGCTCTCACCCGGCTTGAGCTTTGCGGCCAAATCCGGCTTGCACACCGCGCACTGCGCTTCAGGCACTCCGTGCTCGGCGCACATCACCACCCCATCTTTGGTTTCGGTATGCGCCGCACCATGTCCGCCTGGCCCGTGTCCGTGCCCGTCATCTTCGCCATGCGCGGCGGACTCGCTCTGCTTCGAGCAAGCGGACAAGAGCGCAACCGCTGCCACCAGCGGCAGAACGGTCACCCTGGAGATCGTCATTGGTATCATAATCTGAAGTCTGTCGTTCACTGGTTTAGTAGTCGGTGCAGCAGCGTGCTGGCCCGGGCCGTGGTGGTGCTGCTCCTATTGGCCATTCGCGACGGCCGAGTTCGTCTTGGCGTGGTCATGGCCCGCGTGATCTTCAGTCGTGGCCGTACCGTGATCATGGCCGTCATGCTCGCTATGGCTTTCCTGCTTCTTGCAGCCGGTGAATAGCGCCAGAACCAGAACGCTCGCCAGCGCGGCGCGGTTCAGAGTCATTTGCGTTCTCATGTCAGAATTCGTGTCGGTCTGTTGGAGGGTCTTAATGTGGTGTTTCAGATTTCCAGAGGACTTTGGTCAACAAGGGTTTTCCAAAGAAGGGCTTGCGATAGTGAATCGAGACGGATATCCCGGGGTTGAGTTGTGCTGCGGTGTCAGCCTGGCCGTCTTTGCGGAAATCGGTGTCCTTGTTCCACTCGAGCACCAGCGGCTGCTTGTCCTTCCCAGCTTTGACCACCAGCGACCGAGTGTCGCGGTCAACAAAGACCGCGGTGGCCATCGCCTGAACGGGCCTAGGCGGGCGCGCCCACGCTGGGCTGGCCATCATGGTGAGGAACAGAACCGTCAGGGTTGTGAAAGTATGCCTTCCCGTTATAGTGCCCACGGTCTCCTCCTTCTCACGGTTGAGTCTTGCTTGGTTGCGGCTGAATTCCTCCCGCTGCGAGGGACTCCAGTTCGGCTTGGGCGACGTTGAGTTCGAGCAGCTTCTGCTGATACGCGAGACGCGCTTCGGCGGTAATACGTTGCGTATCCAGCAGGTCGATGAAACCGAACTTGCCTTGCTCGAATCCCGTCTGCACCAGGCGGAGGGCCTCGTTCGCTTTCGGCAGAATCCGCTCCCGATAGTTCTTGACCTGTTCCCCGGCGGTGCGAAGCCGCTCGCTCGCCGTCCCCCATGCACGCAACAGTCGTTGCTCGACCGCTACTTGATCGGCCTCCGAGATCCGAACATTGGCTTGTGCCTCCTGCTTCTTGCCTTTCGAGCGGTCAATGATCGGCAGTGGGACTGAGAGTTCCATTTGAATGATGGACTGCCCCGTCTCGCCGATGCGTCCACCTGCCACACCCATTCGCACATCTGGGTAGGGCTCAAGTCGCGCCCGCCGCAATTCCAATTCCGCCCGGTCACGACTGGTCTTGACGGCGTACACACTGGGGTGGTTCGGCAGCCACTCCTCGGGCCGTAGTTCCAAGAGACCTAGGTGGGCGGTGTCGGCCAAAGCGCCGCTCACGGGGGCTTTAGTCAAGTCCGGGCGACCTAGAAGCAGGGCCAGCGTCTGACGGGCCGTGATCAACTCGCGCTCGAAACCCGAGAGTTCAGTCCGGGCTTGTTCGAGCGGGATCTCCGCGCGCAACTGCTCCTGATCGGCAGCCGCCCCGGCAGCCACTCGCTTGCGCGCGGTGGACGCGGAAGACTCCGCCACCTTCACCAACTCACCGGCTACCTCCACCAGACTCTCCGCCGCGAGCACCTGGTAGAAGGCCGTCTTCACGTCGCGAACCAGTTCCAACCGCCGCAAGGCCAGGTCCGCCTCCGTGAGCCGGACGCCCGACATGCCAATCTGGCGGTCGAGCTTCTTCTTGCCGGGA
>JAEUGZ010000350.1 GCA_016794725.1 Opitutaceae bacterium
ATCATCGACCTGATCCAACGCGTCCAGCTCGACTCCGGTCGCGCCGATGTGTCGTTCACCGCCGCCTTCAGTCTCAACGCCACGCTGCCGGAGGGCCCCGTGACCGTGCGCGAAATCGCCGGCCTCTACGTGTACGAAAACACCCTCGTGACCATCGAGCTGACCGGCGCCCAGGTGAAAGCGGCCCTGGAGCACTCGGCCCGCTACTACCTGCCGTATGTTGCCGGCAAATCCCCGGCCGATCTCGCCGACCCGACCATCCCGGGCTACAATTTCGACATCGCGGAAGGGGTGGAGTACACCCTCGACCTGACGCGAGCGCAAGGTGACCGGATCACGGATCTGCGTTTCCAGGGCGCACCGCTCGATCCTAAACGCGTGCTGAAGGTCGCCATCAACAACTACCGTCTCAATGGCGGCGGCGGATACACCATGTTCCGAGGCGCCAAGGTCCTCGATCGCTCCAATGTGGAGATCCGCGACCTGATCATCGACTGGGTCCGTCGGCATCCCGACATCCCCTCCGAACCGACTCAGAACTGGAAGCTCCTGCCGGCGCCGTAGCGCGGTCAGCCCTGGGATTGTCTTCGTGGGCGGGAGTGGCACGCTTTCGCCTCCCCATGATGCGCGAAACCTTGATCACGGCGTTGATCCTGACCGTGTGCGTTTACCCGGACGCCGCCAGAGCCGAAACTTCAACCGAACCGAGCCTGCCCAGGGTCTTTTGCATGAGCCGCTCTGGCCTCGCGGAGGCGAAGGCCGGAATTGCCCGGGACGACCCGCGGCTGCGGGTGTCGCAACGCCAGCTCCGGCGTGAAGCCGATGATGCCATGGACGTGGGGCCCTACTCCGTCGTGCTGAAGAGCAAGGTACCACCCACCGGGGACAAGCATGATTACCTGAGTCTCGCGCCCTACGTCTGGCCGGACCCGGCAAAACCGAATGGACTCCCGTACGTCGGACGTGACGGCTTTACCAATCCGGAGTGGTGGCAGGACTACGATCGGGTACCCTTGGAGAGGCTCACCCAGGCAACCGAAACCCTGGCCCTGGCTTACTACCTATTCGGTCAGGAGCACCATGCCCACCGTGCAGCGCATCTCTTGCGAACGTGGTTTCTGGATCCGGCCACGGCGATGCGACCGGACGTGCAGTTCGCCCAAATTGTCCCGGGACAGCACTCGGGCCGGGCGCATGCCATCGATACGCGCTTCCTGCCACGGATCATCGATGCCGTCGGACTGTTGGCCGGAAGCCGGGCCTGGACCGAGGCGGATCAGGCGGGCATGGTGGCGTGGTTTCGCGAATTTGTCGGCAACCAGCGTCGCCGGGCCGACGACACCTACCGCGCGGCGGGCACGAACATCGCCAGTTTCTACCATGCGCAGGTAGCGGCGCAGGCCCTGTTCATCGGAGACGAGGGTCTGGCACGCGAGATGATCGCGCGCACCCGGGAACGCCTCCGCGACGCGGTGGGTGCCGACGGATACTTCATCGTTGAGCGGAACCGCACTCGGTCGTTCAGCTACAGCTGCTTCCATCTCTTCGCCCTGTTCAACCTCGCCACCCTTGGCCGTCACGTCGGCTTGGATTTGTGGAATTTCACCATCGAGGATGATCGAGGGCTGCGCAAAGCCTTGGATGCCGTCGCCGCTCACACCGGTCCCTACCCACCGACCTCGTGGCCCTTCAAGGAAACCGGCCGGACCCCAGGTGACTGGTGGGATCCCGTGCACGACCAGCTGCCGGTCGTCCTGTTCCACGCAGCCAGGGAGTATCGGAATGAAGCTTACGAGCGACAGGCTGTCCGCCTTTTCGCAGACCCGGCAGCCTTCGAGTCCCATCGCCTTTACCTCCTTTGTGGCATTCCCCTCGTAGGTCAGCAGTCCCTTCGCGGCTGGCTGTTTCGCCCGAGCAGCGCCGGCCACTCGAACCTCTCTTCACTGCCCGTCCCATCTCCCCTCGTTCGCCAGACCGACTCCCACCTCCGAATTCCCGCCCCACCCGCAGGCGTACAGCCCGAACCGATCGGCTCCGTCAGAAACCGGCTTGACATGCTAGCTAAGTGATATCATCAAGCTATCGAAACCTCCCTCAACTATGGACTCTCACTTGTCCGCTTCCTCCCAGAACAGTGAACGCAAGGTCAGTGCCTCCAATGGCTGGCTGATGCTGTTCATCAACGTCGTGCTCTATGTGCTGACGGTCATCCTCCTCATCGCGGCGATCCGCGGGGGTGGGCCGCTGCTCCTCATCCTCGCAGTGATCTCGCTCCTGGCGGGCATCACAATTTCGTCCGGCTTTTTTACGCTCCAACCCAATGAAGCCGCCGTGCTGATTCTGTTCGGCGCCTATCAGGGGACGGTTCGCGAAAGTGGCTTTTTCTTCACCAATCCCTTCAACAAGAAGCTCAAGATCTCGCTGCGCGCGCGCAATCTCAACGGCGAGAAGCTCAAGGTGAACGAGAAACGCGGCAATCCAATCGAGATCGCCGCCGTGGTGGTGTGGCAGGTGAAGGACACGGCCCAGGCGGTGTTCGACGTGGATAGCTACGAAAACTACGTCAAGATCCAGAGCGAATCCGCGGTCCGACATGTTGCCAGCAACTACGCCTACGACGACGGTGAACCCAATGAGATCACACTGCGCGGCGGTGCCGGCGATGTCTCCGCGGCCCTGACGCGCGAGTTGCAGGAGCGTCTGGCGAAGGCCGGCGTGCACGTCGAGGAGGCGCGCCTCACGCATCTCGCCTACGCACCCGAGATCGCCCAGGCCATGCTGCGCCGGCAGCAGGCGGAGGCGGTCATCGCCGCCCGGCAGAAGATTGTGCACGGTGCGGTCAGCATGGTGGAAATGGCGCTCAACGAGCTCTCCTCGAAGAAAGTCGTGGTCCTCGACGAAGAGCGGAAGGCTGCGATGGTCTCCAATCTGCTCGTTGTGCTCTGCGGTGAGTCCGAGGCGCACCCGGTCATCAACACCGGCACGCTCTACAATTGAGCCATTCCCAACCCGCAGTGAGCTGACCACGCATTGGACCGAATGAATACGAAGGGTGAAGGCGGATGGACGGCAAGTCGCACCTGATCGAGTATGGCCTCCGAAGACCGCAAAGCGTTTTTGCTCCGCATCGATCCGGCACTCTGGTCCGAGTTGGAGGCGTGGGCCGCAGACGAACTCCGCAGCGTGAACGGTCAGGTGGAGTTCCTGCTGCGACAGGCGGTGGTGCGGCGCAAGAAGGCGCTGGCCGCCGAGTCGGAAGGGGATGACCCCAAAGGTCGCTCCTCCGGCTAGCTCCACCCGCTTTCTCCCGGCTCTGACCAGGCCCCAGGGCCGGTGCACCGCCCGATGGGTGGCCCGGCCACCGGCAGGTCCCTAAGTCCCTGTATTTTCTCGTTTCGTCAGCAGTGTTCGTCGCTCCGACCTCTCCGGTGACGCAGGGCAACCGGGATCGCGCCCAAAAGGAATTGCGGACGGATGCTCCAACGCCAGTCTGCGGCGATGTCTCTGACGCCCCTCGACTACCTCGCCGCGCGCGAGGATCGCCTGGTTGAAGACCTGAAGGACTTCATCCGCATCCCCAGCCAATCCGGCACTCCCGCCAAACAGCCGGATGTCCTGCGAGCCGCGGATTGGGTGGCCCGCAGACTGGCTGCGGCGGGCCTTGAACATGTCTCCGTGTGCCCCACCGGCGGGCATCCGGTCGTCTACGGCGACTGGCTGCACGCTGCCGGCGCACCCACCGTGCTCGTCTACGGCCACTACGATGTTCAACCGGCAGAACCCCTGCACCTATGGACCACGCCGGCGTTCGAGCCCCAGATCCGCGACCAAAAACTCTTCGGGCGCGGGGCCTCGGACAACAAGGGGGGCGTGATGGCCGCAATCGCAGCGGTGGAAGCCATGATCGCGTGCTCCGGTCGGCCCCGGGTGAACGTGAAATTCTGCATCGAGGGCGAGGAGGAACTCGGCAGCCCGAGCATCGGCGCCTTCGTCAAGGCGGAGGCCAATCGGCTCGCGTGCGATCTGGTGATGAGCGCGGACGGTTCGATGTGGACCGCGGATCAGCCTCAGGTCGTGCTGGGCCTGCGCGGAAACTTCGCGGCCTGTCTGCGGGTATGGGGTCCGTCCCACGACCTGCACTCGGGTATCCATGGCGGCACGGTGCTCAATCCCCTCGAAGCCCTGAGCCGTATGCTGGCGTCACTCCGGCATCCCGACGGCCGGATCGCCATCCCTGGATTCTATGACGACGTGCTCGAACTTTCGGCGCGCGATCGCGCCGCCATCGCCCGGGTTCCCATCGACGAGGCAGCCTGGAAATCCGAAGCCGGGATCCCGGCCTTTCACGGCGAGCCAGGCTACAGTCCGATCGAGCGCACCTGGATCCGTCCCACGGTCGAGATCAACGGCCTTTGGGGAGGCCACCAAGGAGCAGGCCCCAAAACGATCATACCGACCGAAGCGCATGCCAAACTCACCTGCCGCCTGGTCGCCAACCAGGAACCCGAGCGCATGTTCGCCCTGCTGGATCGACACCTCGCGGCCCACACCCCACCGGGCGTGCAGTCCTCGCTTGTGGCGGAGGGAGGCCTCGCCCGGCCCTATGCGATTCCCGGCGACCACCCGGCCAACCGCATCCTGACCGAGGTGCTGACCGAGGTCTACGGCGCAGTGCCATACGAGACCCGAACCGGAGGCTCCATCCCCGTGCTGGCCATGTTCGCCGAATCGCTCGGCGCACCCGCGGTCAACCTCGGTGCCGCCACCCCCGATGCCTGCGTCCACGCCCCCAACGAGTTTGTCCACCTCCGCGCCCTGCACCGTGCCGCGCGGAGCATGGCCCGATTCTGCGAACGCCTGGCCGCCGCGCGTGCGCGCGGCCCAGGATGAATGTACCGGCGATCCCCGCCGCCGCCGGAACCCGCATCCAACCCAGCTAAGGAATACACCCCGATCGGCCGGAGCTCCAGAATCGTCGCCTCGGACCGATCTATGGCGGATGCGACGCTTGACCCTTCTCCTCAGCGGGATCGCGGCCCTCCTGCCGTGCCAGCTCTTCGCCGTCCAAGTGGGTGATACCCAGGAGGATGTCCTCAACGAACTCGGCCGACCGGCCGGTCAGATCGGTTCGGGCACGACCCAGGTCCTCACTTACCCCACCCACGTCATCCGGCTGGCGAACGGCAAAGTCACCTCGATCAAGGTCACCACCGCCTCCCCTGCGACGCCCTCTGCCCGGGCCACTCCCGCGCCCGCCACCTCCCCTGCGACGTCGCCAAAACCGGCCGCCAGCCCGGCGGTCAAGGCGCCGCCGCTGGTTTGGACGACGGACGCGAATGCCGCCCAGCAGCAGGCGCTCGCAGAAAACAAGAAGGTCTTTCTTTTCTTCACCGGTTCCGACTGGTGCGGCTGGTGCAAGAAATTCGACGCCGAGATTCTCGAGACCACGGCGTTCCGGGCCTACGCCGCCCACAAACTGGTGCTGGTCAAACTCGACTTTCCCCGGACCTTCAAGCTGCCGGAGCCTCTGGTCCTGCAAAACCGAATCCTCTCCAAAAAGTATCGCATTGATGGTTACCCGACGGTGGTCGTGGTCAACCCCGACGGGAAGACTCTCGGCAACCTCGGCTACCAGCCCGGTGGACCCGACCCGTTCCTCATGGCCCTGATGGAGCTGGAGGCAGGCGGAGCGAAGTGACCGGCGATGGCGGGTGAGGCACGGACCCGCCCCCTTCCTGCTGAGCGTTCCCAACCTGGACGCCGTTCAGCGCGAAAACTGCAGGCAAGGTGCAGCCCGACCAACGTACGGGCGATCCGCAACGCAACCAGGCGACGCGGGCGATCACTCCACCAGGAGAGCCACCTGGATACCCGGACCGTGCACGCCCTCGATGAGAATGCCTTCAACGTCGGCCGTCTT
>JAEUGZ010000376.1 GCA_016794725.1 Opitutaceae bacterium
AGCGCCTCTCGCCATGACCGTGGCTCCCCATGAAACGTCGCTCTCGCGACCGTCGCGCGTCAGCCGTTCCGAGGGTCGGCCTGCGAAGCGTGCCACCGAACGCAAGTTGAGCGTGACTCCCGCGGTCAAAGCCAAGCGTCGCCGGTTGCCTGCCCAACCGGTCGAAACCAGCGTCACCTCCGATTTGCTGGCTCAAACCCTCCGCATGCTTCCGGAGGGTGTGTTTGTCGCCGAGCCACGCTGGCAGAAACGCGGACTTCGCATCCTCTTCGCCAACGAGCAGTTCTGCCAGATGACTGGCTACAGCGAAAACGAACTGTGCGCCGGCACCCACACCTTTCTGCACGTCGACAAAAGCGAAATCGCACGCCAGCAGCGTTGGGTGCGCTCGGTTGCGCGTGGTCAGTCCTTTGCCGCAGAAGGGTACCTAAAGCGGCGCGACGGCTCAGTCCTGTTCGCCTCCTGGCACTTCAGTCCCCTGTGTGACGCCGGCGGGCAGGTGACCCACATGGTCGCCAGTTACCGGGACATGACCGAAAAGCGGCGTTTGCAGGACGCTCTGATCCAGGCGCAGCGCATCGACGCGGTGGGTCGACTGGCAGGAGGCGTGGCCCACGATTTCAACAACCTGCTCTCTGTCATCAACGGGTACTCCGAGATCCTTGCGGACCGGCTGGCCAAGGACGAGCGCGCGCGCCACGACCTCGCCGAGATCCACGAAGCCGGCCAGAAAGCCGCCGCCCTGACGCGCCAACTCCTCGCATTCAGTCGGCGACAATCGATGGATCCACGGGTCATCAGCCTGAATGAGCTAATCCTGGGGCACGCCGAACTGCTGGGTCGTCTGCTGCGACCCGACAAGCGTCTCAATCTCGCATTGGCCAGCGATTTGGGAAATGTCAGGGTCGATCCTGCCGCCTTGCAGCAGGTACTGCTCAACCTGACCCTCAATGCGCGCGACGCCCTGTCGGCCGGGGGGCATTTGACGATCAGCACGGTTCGTCGCGTGGTTAAACCCGGCATGACCAATCGGCGGCTGCCTGAAATGATGCCCGGTCGCTACATCCAGATGTCGGTCAGCGACAGCGGCAGCGGCATGGACGAACATGTCCAGGCGCATCTTTTTGAACCGTTCTTCACCACCAAACCGCAAGGCAAGGGCACCGGTCTCGGCCTGGCGCTGGTGTACGGGGTGGTGCAACAAAGCGGAGGTTTCATCTCGGTGCATAGCGCTCCCGGGGTGGGTACAACCTTTGACATCTATTTGCCCGAGGTGAACGAACCCGCCTCTGCACGCCCACCCGGACTTACCTCGCTTCCAGTCACGGGCGGCCGTGAGTCCATCCTCATCGTGGAAGACGATGACGTGCTCCGCAAAATGATCGCGGGCATCCTGACTGCCGACGGCTATACCGTGCAGGCCGTGGGGACCACCGACGAGGGTCTTATCGCCGCCCGGCGCACCGCAGTGCCGGTCCAGTTGGTCATCGTCGATTGCAGTCAGCCCAACGGCGACGGCGAACGGCTGGTTCGGGCCTTGCACGTGATGCGTCCCGAGTTGCGCGTGCTGTCCACCAGCGACGTCGAAATGGGGGGACTGCTCTCCTGGCTTCCCCCTGCCGCCCAGGCCCACCTCGCCAAACCTTTTACCCTGAGTACTTTGCTCAAGGTTCTGCGCACCCTGCTCGATGCCGCGCCCCATGAGTCCGCCGTGGACACCGCGGCCATCATTGGCTGAAGCCATGGCAGGACTCCGGCGTTCCACCACCGGGCATGTACGCCTTTGGTCGAAAGGCGGTCGTGATCCGGTGCACCTTTCCGGCACCACCGCTCCCTCCAGGTCGCGCCTGGCGATTCCATGTTGTTTCTGATCCGGCACGCCCATGCAGTTCCGGCAGATGAGGACCCTTTGCGACCGCTCAGTCTGCGGGGGGTCGATGAATGCACCCGCTTGGTGCGTTTTTTCCGCACCAGCGGCGCATTGGTCCCGCTCCAGTTCTGGCATAGTCCTCTGGTTCGCTCGCGGGACACGGCCGATCGCCTGGCGGCCGGGCTCGCGCCCGACGCCATTCGGGTTGAGATCCCAGGTCTCCTTCCGGAAGACGACCCGGAACCCTTGGCGCGGCGCGTCGATGCCCTTCCCCCCAAAGCAATGGTGGCGATTGTGGGGCACGAACCCCACCTCGGCCACCTCGTCACCCTTCTGACCCGCGGCAAAGCGAAACCCGTGATTGTGGAGTTGCGCAAGGCCGCCGCCCTTTCGCTGGAGCGCTCCGCAAGCGTCCATCCCAAATCCGGATTTCCACGCTGGCGCCTTCGCTGGCTGGTATCGCCCGAACTCCTGCGCTCGCAAGGCGACGGCGAATTCAGAATCGCCGCCGTCTAGCCTGGGGAACGGCCAAAACGCTCGGTCTCCGGTCCAGAATCGACCCACCCAAACTCGAATGACCGCGCTGCAAACCACCCTTCTTGACCTGTCCCTTGTTTCATCGTCCCGAGTATGAATCTATTCTGCGCAGTCGAAACGAATCGATCCCTTCATAAACCACGGATGGACATAGATAAACGCGGATCCCGAACATGTCGAGTTCCTCACCCGGCAGGTGAATGTCAGCTTGGGCGTAACCCGTTTGTATCCGTGTGGATCAGTGTCCATCCGTGGTTCAATCGCGGGTTTTAGGATGAACTTCTTCGTCACTGGCGCCAGCGGGCTCGTCGGCAGCACCTTTTCCTTGCTCGCCGCCCGTCTGGGACACCGCGTCATCGGCACATCCCACCACTTCACTGGCGGAGTTCCCGGTTTGCACCAGGAGCTGACCCTGGACCTGGGTGTGCCAGAAGCGTTGCAATCCGCGCTCCGCGCCCACCCGGTTGACGTGATCCTCAACTGCGCCGCCATCGCCGAGCCGGCACTCTGCGACGCCGACCCGGTGCGTTCCCAGCAGATCAATGTCGAACTACCGGCCCTCCTCGCGGTGGAGGCAGCCCGGAGTGGCTCGCGGTTGATACACCTTTCGAGCGAACAGGTGTTCGCCGGCGAGCGTCCGCCCTATCGGACCACCGACCCGGTCGGTCCTCTGAACCGCTATGGTCAGCAGAAGGTCGAGAGCGAAACGCGCGTGTGTCGCCTCGCCCCGGTCCACGCCGCCACCGTTCGGGCGCCCCTCCTGATCGGAAACAGCCTGCGCCGCGATCGCAGCCTGCACGAAAGGCTGCTGCGCGACTGGGCGTCTGGAAAGGTGCCACGCCTGTTCACCGACGAATTCCGACAGGTCTGCTCCGCTGAGAATCTCGCTACCGCCCTTCTGGAACTGTGCGGTCGCCCGGCCGACTGCGGTCTCTTCCACTGGGCCGGAGCCGAGGTGGTGTCCCGCTACGACCTGGGCTGCCGCATCCGGCAGCGATTTGGGTTGAGCGAGGCGCAGGCTCCGCTGCAGCCGGTGTCCCGTGCCGACGATCCCGCCGCCGTTCGTCAGCGCCCCGCTCACCTGGGCCTCGACCTGTCACCGTTGTCGGATCGCCTGCGAACCCGGCCGGCGTCGCTCGCCGACCAGCTTTCGGGCCTGGTCGCGCCCTGAGGTCACCCTCGCTTCAGCCGCAGGAGTCGCTCTCCGGCCGCATGCAGCGTGGCCGGCCGTTTGGCGAAATTCAGCCGGATGAACCGATTTTCAGGATACGGAAAGAAACTCGAACCCGGAACCGGCGCCACTCCGATGTCACGGGCCATCCAATGGGCAAACTCAATGTCGCTCGCATAACCAAAGGCCGAGATGTCAACCATGACAAAGTAGGCACCCTCCGGCCGCGTGTAGGCTAGGCCCGCGCGGTCCAGGTACCCGCAGAGGATGTCTCGCTGCGCGGCATATTCCGCCGCGAGGTGGTCGTAGTAGGCCTGTTCGTAACCGAGGGCCGTGACCACCGCGTGCTGCAGGGGGGCGGCTGCGCCGACCGTGAGAAAATCATGCACCTTTCGCGCCTGGGCAATGATCTCGGCGGGGGCGTGCACATACCCCAGCCTCCATCCGGTGATCGAGAAGGTTTTCGACAGCGATGAGCAACTCAAGGTGCGTCGCGCCATGCCCGGTAGGGTGGCAAAGGTCACATGCTGCCGCCCATCGAAGACGATGTGCTCGTAAACTTCATCGGTGATGACGAAGGTGTCGAACTCCTCTGCCAGCGCCGCGATTTGCAGGAGTTCCGCGCGGGTGAACACACGCCCGGTCGGGTTGGAGGGATTGCAGAGCACAAAGGCCTTCAATCCACGCTCAAAGGCCGCGCGCAGTTCCGCCGCATCGAACCCATAATTCGGCGGATTCAGGCGCACATGCACCGGCGTCGCACCGGTGAGGATCGCATCCGCATTGTAGTTCTCGTAGAAGGGAGAAAACAGCCCGACGCGATCCCCGGGATCGCACACCGTCATCATCGCCACCATCATGGCTTCGGTGGCACCACATGTCACCACGAGCTCTCGTTGCGGATCAACCGCCTGTCCGGTGAAGCGCCTCAGTTTTTCCGCCAGTGCCGTGCGCAGTTCCGGCGATCCCCAGGTGATGGCATACTGGTGACGCCCCGCATCCATGGCGTCCTTCGCCGCCTGCACCAGCGACGCTGGTGGATCGCTGTCTGGAAACCCCTGCGAAAGATTGATGGCTCCATTCTGTTGGGCCACCCGCGTCATTTCGCGGATCAGGGATTCGGTGAAGACTGCGGTGCGTCGGGAGGTGGCCGGCATGCGCGGGTGAGCGTTTAAGCCGAGCCTGTCACCGCGAGCAAAAAGTGCGGGACCGGCCCGCCCTCACGCTGGGTCGCTCCGTGAACAGAGCGTAAAAAGCAAAAACGCGGCCGACTTGACGTTGAATCACAACTACCACCAAACAAGCCCGTTACGCCCATGGCCATCAATTCCCGATGCGCGACTGAGGAATTCGCCAGCTACCCAAATCGGGGTCATTCGAGATACTGGCGCGATGGTAAACTTCGTTTTTCTAGGCTCTCCCCAGGGTGTCCGGCGGCTCCGAATCCTCGCATTGGCACTCCTTGTGTCATCGTTTGGACTTCAGGTCGGCCGCACCCAACCGGTGCGCAATGTCGAACTGCCAGCCCCCGCCAAAGGTGCCGCCGCCATCTCCGCCCTCGGCTCCCACTTGCCCACCGTCGCCCAGGCGTATGGCCTGCCAGCGCAGGCGCTCTCCACACTCTTCCGACTTCAACCCACGCTCGCAGTGGATCGACAAGGTTCGCTTGTCTTTCTTTGCGAAGCGCTGCCCGCCAGCGGCGCCACCGCCGGTTCGGCTCTTCCAGCCCCGGCCACGGCCACGTCCGCGGATGCGTTGAACCTCCACAGCCTCCCAGGCGCGCCCCTCGTCATCTACCTGGACTTCAACGGCCACACCACCACAGGCACTTCTTGGAACTCCAGTTTCGCCAGTGGCAACTCAATCGTCTCTCAACCATTTGACCTGGACGGCGCCCCCGCGACGGTCGGGCCGACGGAGATGGCCTTCATCTTCAAGGTCTGGCAGCGGGTGGCCGAGGATTTCGCACCTTTCCGGGTGAATGTCACCACGGCGGATCCAGGTCTGGAAGCCCTGCGCAAGTCCGACAGCGCTGACACCGCCTACGGGGTGCGCGTTGTCATCAGCCCGACAAACTGGTACAGCACCAACGCCGGTGGTGTGGCTTACGTCGGCTCGTTTACCTGGAACAGCGACACTCCCTGCTACGCCTTCACCGGTCAGCTGGCCAATGGAGAGAAGTACATCGCGGAGTGCATCTCCCACGAGACCGGCCACACGCTCGGACTGTACCATGACGGGCTTGGCGGCACGTCACCCACCGAGTACTATCAGGGTCAGGGTTCATGGGCCCCCATCATGGGGAACAGCTATTACAAGAGCGTCACTCAATTCAGCCGGGGTGAATACATCAACGCCAACAACACCCAGGACGACTTGACCGTGATTGCCGGGTTCGTGCCGCTGACGGCTGACGACCATGGCGGCACCCTGGCCAGCGCCACTGTGCTGGCGGGACCGTCAGTCAGGGACGGGGGAACGCTGGAATCCCGCACCGATCTGGACGTGTTTCGATTCGATACCGGAGCCGGCTCGATCAGCCTCTCCATTCAGTGTCCGGGACCTGCCGGAAATGCCGATCTCAAGGCAGAACTGCTCAACTCCGCCGGCACAGTCATGGTCACAAACGATCCCGCCACGCTCGCGACCTCCATCAACGCCACGGTCGCCGCCGGCACCTACTTTCTCCGGCTGAGCAGTGTCGGCTACGGCGACCCCACCACGACCGGCTACTCCAACTACGCCAGCATCGGGGACTACGTGATTACAGGAACCCTCATCTCCACCGGGCTCAAGCAACCTCCCGTCGCGTCCGCCATCGCGAGCACAACCAGTGGAACCGTACCCCTGACGGTCACCTTCTCCAGCAACGGCTCCCACGATCCCGACGGTACCGTTTTGGCGTACGCCTGGTCGTTCGCTTCGGGAGCGACGTCAACCGAGTCAAATCCGACCTACACTTTCTCCGCAGCCGGCACCTACACCGTGACCTTGACCGTCACCGACAACGACGGGCTCTCCTCGATGGCCACGGTCGAAATCACCGCCAACCCGCCACCCAATCAGTCGCCCACCGCGGTCATCACCGCCTCGGCCACCACCGGCACGGCGCCCTTGCCGGTGACGTTCGCCGGGACCGGTTCCTTCGATCCGGATGGCACAATCGTCGCCTATCTCTGGTCGTTCGGCGACGGCACTACCTCGAGCCTGGTTTCGCCGAGCAAGGCCTACTCAGTCCCGGGAACCTACACCGTCCAACTCAAGGTCACCGACGATCGTGGCGGTATCGCCACCGCCACGACATCAGTGATCGTTTCCCCCGACCGGAACCTCGACGTCGACGTGAGCCAGTTCGGAATAACCAAACTCACGGAGTCCAGAGGCAAGTCGATGGTCGCCACCATCACAGTCCGCGACCGACTCGGGCGACCCGCCAGCGGTACGACCGTGGAAGTCAGCTGGTCAGGACTGCTTTCCGGCAAGTCAACCGGCACCACGGACTCCAACGGACAACTGACAGTCTCGTCGTCCCGCACAAAGAAGTCGGGCAACGCAACAGCGACCATCACCGCCATCGTGCCGCCAGGCGGTTCAGCCTACGACCCAGGTCTCTTCACGGAACCCATTTCCCGGTCACTCAGCCTCTAGTCAGGTCCCCGTCTCCAAACGAACCGGCGGTCGGGCGCCCTACGCGCGCCCCGAACCGCCGGATCTCGGTGTCACTCCGCGTTCCGGCACTCGCGATCCTCCGCGTGCGGAATTCTCAGTCCGCGCAGCACCGCTTCACTTCAGGAGGCTGCCGGCACACAGACGTGGAAGCATCGGAGCCGGCGCGCAACAAGGATGTGGACCAAGGCCCATCGCACCGCAGCGACGGGGCCCCATCGGAGAGCCATTTTCCGTTCAGGCGGATCGGCTCTCCCCGCAATCAGACGGCACCCGCACCACTCCGGGGGCCTTTCGATCGCTCCCGATCTGTAAAGCAAGGCGACGCCCAATCTCGAGCCGAGTGAGCCTCTTTCCCCACCGCTCGTGGACCGTCAGGACTGGCACCCGCCCATGAGTAACTGGGCTATGACTTTGCATAATAGCAATTTACAACCTATCCGATTCAACCCAAGCGCGCCCTGAGCGCAGATCAGACGCACTTGCCCGGCTACCGGAACCGCGACGCGTTTCGCCCGCGTAACCACCGGTAACCCCAGCATGCTTACGTCATTCGTAAATCTTTTAATAACAGATATTTAAACTAATCCGGCCTTCAACCCGCTCCTATTGTCGGTTTCGTTTACACTCGGCCAGCACCTCCTGACGTCACGAGTAACTTCTTGCAACTATTTGTTCCACCCCATCGTTTTCTTACAAAGACGCTTGCAAAACACCCGGCGCGAAACGCCCAAGTGCGGAATGCAAACTGCTCATAGGAGTCATCATGATGAAACTGCTCAAGCTCCTCACCCTGCTCGCAACCCTTGGAGTTGGAGTATCGGCGTTCGCACTTCCCACCAACATCACGGTCAATGGATCGGGGACGTTGCTGAATACGATCGGTATCGCTAATGCATCGCAGTATGGCCAGGGGAACAACGATCCGGGCAGCAACCTGACGTTTCTCAATGGGCTGATCGGCAATTGGAATGGCGCATTCAATCCGGACCTTCCGACGAATCCGACGCTTGCTCTTCAACAGGACTCCTTGAACAACGCGACCTCCTACAATGCCCTGACCGGCTATGAATATGTGGTCTTCCACTTTGGAGCCGGTCAGGCCGGAGGGCAGCAGGTTAGCCCGGGCGGTTGGTGGCAGGCCTATTATCTTGGCGGCGCGGGCGGAAGCTTCGGCCTTCCTTCCGTCGGCGGCGAGAATGTCGGCGGATATTCCTCTGCCCGCTATTTCGGTGTAACGCCCACCTCCGGCCCCAAGGTCCCGGATAGTGGTGCGACCCTAGGCTTGCTTTCGCTCGGTCTCGTTGGCCTCGCCTTGGTGCGGCGCCGGCGGTCGACCCGGTAAGCTGACTCGCACACGCTTCGTTTTCGAGCCGCCCAGGCCACCGCGCCGGGCGGCTTTTTTGTGTCCTGATTTCAGCGTCCGCAAGAATTGCACCGCCAAAGACAACCCCTGCGGAGCAGGACTGCGCACTTCTTGACATGCTGGGACAACGCCGCGAGCGCATTGTCCGCGGTCCCCAATCCGCCATGAACTCGACCGGCCGCAAGCCTTCCTACGTGACGCTCGACGCCAATGAAGCCGTCGCTTCCGTCGCCTACCGTCTTAATGAACTGATCGCCATCTATCCGATCACCCCGTCGTCCGCCATGGCCGAGTCGTGCGACGAATGGGCCGCGCTGGGCAAGCCCAACCTCTGGGGCGAGGTGCCGCGAGTGGTGCAGCTTCAGTCCGAGGGCGGCGTCGCCGGCGCCGTGCATGGCAGTCTGCTCGGCGGAGCGCTCACCACCACCTTCACCGCTTCGCAGGGTCTCCTGCTCATGATCCCCAATCTCTACAAGATTGCGGGAGAACTGTTGCCTTTCACGATGCACGTCAGCGCACGGGCACTGGCTGCACAAGGTCTCTCCATTTTTGGTGACCACCAGGACGTGATGGCCTGCCGGGCCACGGGCTGCGCCCTCCTCTGCTCCAACACGGGTCAGGAAGCCCACGACCTCGCACTGGTCGCCCACGCCGCCAGCTATCGCGCGCGGCTGCCGTTCATTCATTTCTTCGACGGGTTCCGCACCTCCCATGAGGTCTCGAAACTCGCATTGCTGAGCGACGAAGACCTTCGTCTGGTCATCGACGAAAACGACATCGCCGCCTTCCGGGCCCGCGGGATGAGCCCGGACCGGCCGTCGCTGCACGGCACCGCGCAAAATCCCGACGTCTACTTCCAGGGCCGTGAATCCGTCAACCGGTTTTACGATGCCCTGCCCGGCATTGTACAGGGCACGATGGACCGTCTCGCCGCCACCTGCGGGCGACGCTATCAGCTTTTCGAATACCATGGTCACCCGGAGGCGGAACGCGTCGTCGTCGCCATGGGCAGCGCCATCGAGACGATCACCGAAACCGTCGACTGGCTTGTGGCCCGGGGCGAAAAGGTCGGTGTCGTCGCCGTCCGCCTCTTCCTGCCCTTCCACGTCAAGAGCTTCCTCGCCGCCCTGCCCAAGACAGTGAAGGCGATTGCCGCCCTCGACCGCACCAAGGAACCCGGTTCCATCGGCGAGCCGCTCTTCCTCAACGTGCTCGCCGCCCTCGCCGAAGGACGCTCCCCCCTCGCGGGATCGCCCCGCATCATCGGAGGTCGCTATGGACTGGGATCCAAGGAATTCACCCCCGGGATGGTGCGCTCGGTCTACGAGAACCTGGCCAAGTGGGAACCTCAGAACCACTTCACACTCGGCATCCTCGACGATGTCACCGGCACCTCGCTCACCTACGATCCCGATTTCAACCTCGAGTCCAGCGATGTCCGCCGCTGCGTTTTTGTCGGCCTGGGCGCCGACGGCACGGTCGGAGCCAACAAGAACTCGATCAAGATCATCGGAGAGCAGACGGACAACTACGCCCAGGGCTACTTTGTCTACGACTCGAAGAAGTCGGGTTCGGTCACGACGTCGCACCTGCGTTTCGGTCCACGCCCCATCCGGTCTCCCTACCTGATCCGCACCGCCGACTTCGTCGCCTGCAGCCAGTTCAGCTTTGTGGGAAAGCAGGACGTGCTCACCTACGCGGGCGTGGGAGCGACCGTGCTGCTCAATTCCCCGTACGCCGCCGCGGAAACGTGGAAACGGCTGCCGCGAGACTGGCAGCAGACGCTGATCGACAAGCGCATCCGGCTTTATGTCATCGACGCCACCCAGGTCGCCCAGGCCTCGGGCATGGGCCGGCGCACCAACACCGTCCTGCAGACCTGTTTCTTCGCACTCTCCGGTGTGCTGCCGCAGGACGAAGCCATCGCGCAGATCAAGAAGGCCATCGCCAAGACCTACGGCCGCAAGGGCGACCAGATCGTCAAGATGAACTACGCGGCGGTCGACGCCGCCCTCGCCGGTCTGCAGCAGGTCGAGATCCCGGCTTCGGCTGATTCGGACGCCGCCATGGTCCTGCCGCCGACCTACGAGAACGCCCCGGAATTTGTCCGCAAGATCACCGCCCGGCTGCTCGCCAACCAGGGCGACCTCATGCCGGTGAGCGCCATTCCCTGCGACGGGGCCTGGCCGACCGGCACCACCCGCTTCGAGAAGCGCAACATCGCGCTCGAGATCCCGCAGTGGGACGCCTCGATCTGCATCCAGTGCAACAAGTGCGCGCTGGTCTGTCCGCACGCTGCCATCCGCCCGAAATTCTACGCACCCGAAGCCCTCGCGGGCGCTCCCGAAGGATTCAAGTCCACGCCGTTCAAATCCACCGAGTTTCCCAACCAGCGCTACACCCTGCAGGTCGCTCCCGAAGACTGCACCGGTTGCACCCTGTGCGTACAGGTGTGCCCGGCCAAGGATCGCACCAATCCGAGGCACAAGGCCATCGACATGGTTCCGCAGGAGCCGCTGCTCGCCGCCGAACGCGCCAACTGGGACTTCTTCCTCGGTCTGCCGGACCCGGACCGTGCCCGTCTCGACGTCAGCACAGTCAAGGGCACGCAGTTTGCAGTGCCGCTGATCGAGTTCTCAGGCGCCTGTGCCGGCTGCGGCGAAACGCCCTACCTCAAACTGCTCACCCAGCTCTTTGGCGACCGGCTGCTCATGGCCAACGCCACCGGCTGCTCCTCGATCTACGGCGGAAATCTGCCGACCACCCCGTATTGTTCGAACAGTGACGGTCGTGGCCCCACCTGGGCGAATTCTCTCTTCGAGGACAATGCCGAGTTCGGTCTCGGCCTGCGCCTCGCGGTCGAGCACCGCGCCGCCGCCGCCCGTAATCTGCTGCAGCGGCTGGCACCCAAGCTGGGCGAGTCCCTCGCCGGCGAACTGCTCAACGCTCCGCAGACCACCGAAGCCGAAATCGCCGCCCAGCGCAGGCGGGTGCTCGATCTCCGGGTCGCGCTGCGGACGGTGGATTCGGTCGACGCCCTGAAATTGACCGCCATGGCCGACGAACTGGTCAATAAGTCCGTCTGGATCATCGGCGGCGACGGCTGGGCCTACGATATCGGCTACGGTGGTCTCGACCACGTGCTCGCCTCGGGCGCCAACGTCAAGATCCTCGTCCTCGACACCGAAGTCTATTCCAACACCGGGGGACAATCCTCCAAGTCCACTCCCATGGGCGCGGTTGCAAAGTTCGCCTCGGGTGGCAAGGGCACCGCAAAGAAGGACCTCGCCCTCATCGCCATGCAGTATGGTCACGTCTATGTCGCCCGCGTCGCCTTCGGCGCCAAGGACAGCCAGACGATCGCCGCCCTGCGTGAAGCCGAGTCCTACCCCGGCCCCGCGCTCATCATCGCCTACTCGCATTGCATAGCCCACGGCTACGGGCTTCACCTGGGCCTGGACCAGCAGAAGCTGGCGGTCGACACCGGCTACTGGCCGCTCTTCCGCTACGACCCGCGGCAGGCCGTCAAAGGGGAGGGTGGTTTCAAACTCGACTCCGCCGCCCCGAAGGCCGACCTCGCCAAATTCATGGCCGGCGAAACCCGCTTCAGCATCCTGCGCAATATCGCGCCGGCCCGGGCCGACGAACTCGCGGGACGCGCCCAGGAACAGGTCCGTCGCCATTTCGGTGTCTACCAGCGCCTCGCCCAGCCAGCTTCCGGTGAGTCCGCGGCGCGGACGCCCGCGCCGCCCCCCCCACCCGCCGCAACTCCCCCGGCCACGAAGCCCTGAGGTCATCAACCCCGTACGCTCATGAAACTCTCCACGAATTACCTCGGCCTTAAGTTGCGCAATCCCATCGTGGTCGGGGCCTCTCCGTTCAGCGACAACCTCAACTCGGTCTGTCAGCTGGAGGACGCCGGCGCCGCCGCCGTGGTCATGCGTTCCCTCTTCGAGGAACAAATCGACCTCGAGCAGCGGGCCCTCCTGCACCACACCGAATCCATCGCCGACAGCAGCCCGGAGGCGACGTCGTACTTTCCCCGATACGAAGAGTACCACCTCTCTCCCGACCACTACGTGCGCCAACTCTCTCGTCTCAAGGCCGCGGTCGCCATCCCGGTCATCGCCTCGCTCAATGGTCGCCACACCGGAGGTTGGACCGACTACGCCCGCCTGCTCGAGTCCGCTGGAGCCGACGCCATCGAGCTGAACCTGTACCAGCTGGCCACGGATCCCGACATTTCGGCCGACCAAGTCGAGAGCGACATGGTCGACGTGGTCCGCAGTGTGCTCACCTCGGTGAAGATCCCGGTGGCAGTGAAGCTGTCGCCTTTCCACACCGCCCTGACCCAATTCGCGGTCACCCTCGACAAGCTGGGCACGGGGGGCGTGGTATTCTTCAATCGTTTCTATCAACCCGACTTCGATATCGAGGAACTCGAGGTTGCCCCTCACCTGAAACTTTCCGACCCGTCCGAGTTGCTCCTGCGCCTGCGGTGGATCTCCGTCGTTTCGCCTCACCTCAAGGGCTCGATCGCCGCCAGCGGCGGCGTGCACACCTCCAGCGATGCCATCAAGGCCATCCTCGCCGGAGCCAGCGCCGTGCAAGTCGTCTCCGCCCTGCTCAAACATGGGCCGCCGGTCATCGCGACCATGCTGGCCGGTCTCCAGAGCTGGATGTCCGAGTTCGGGTACAATCGAATCGACGAGTTTCGGGGCGCACTCAACTTGAAGCGTTGCCCGGATCCCGCCGCATTTGAGCGGGCCAACTACATCCGCATCCTGCAAAGCTGGCGAATCTAGCCGCCGCCACGTGGTGGCGGAAGTTCGAAGGGGAAGCGCGAAGGGCGAAGGAGTGCCTCACGACCGTCGCGCGGCCCGTGGGCTCCGCTCTGGGTAAGTGCGCGCCCTGCGTTGTGCTTCAGGGCTGATCTCATATTTCAGATCTCAAATCTCACACTCGATTCCCCAAATCTGGGATCTCAGGTTTGAGATCTCAGATTTCAAATCTCAAATCTCAGATTTCAAATCTCACCCCCCCCCGCCGGACATTCGTCATTTGCCTCCTGAGGCTAATTCGATGAAGGTACCGGAACATGTCACTTCACGTCCTCCCGAGCCGGATCGCCGGCGCCGCCGAAAACATGGCGATCGATTTCCTCCTGCTGCAACGCTACCCGGAGGCATCGACCCCTCGCTTTCGCGCCTATGGGTGGCATCGCCCGGCCTTCACGTTCGGTTACAGTCAGAAGATCGCATTCGTGCGTGCTCAGCTGCCTCCCTGCGATCCGACGGCAGAGCTGTGCCGGCGCTTCACGGGCGGCGGCCTCGTGGACCATCGCGAAGACTGGACTTACGCGCTCGCGCTGCCCCGCGGCCATGCACTCGAGGAGGTGCGGGCGATCGAGTGTTACCGCGCGATCCACGACGCCCTCGCGGTCGCGCTGCGGCTGTCCGGACAACCGGCGGAACTGAAACCGGCCTGCGCCACGGACGACGAGAACGAGGTCCGGGAAGCGGCCGGAGTGTGTTTCACCCGCGCCGAGTGTTTTGATGTCGTCCGCCCGGACACCGGCGCGAAGATCGCCGGCGCGGCCCAGAAACGCTCCAAGCACGGACTCATCCTGCAAGGCTCGATCTGGCGCCCCGCCGCACCGGGGGTGCGCAACTGGGACGCATTCAGCCACGCTTTTGTCGATGCTCTCGGAGAGGCGCTGGAGGCTACGCCCGACGAAACCCCCTGGCCTGAGTTCAACGAGGAGGAAGTGACTCAGCTGACCGAACGCTACGCTTCCGCCGAATGGACGGACCAGCGCTGAGGTCCCCGCTCGGTCACCCCGCACTCACCGCTGTCCGGTTGCCACCGGCGGCAGGGTCTGGAGATAAAGCCAGAGCGCGCGGGTCTCGACATCGGTCAGCTGCGAATACACCGCCGGCATGAGGGGATGCAGCTCAGTCCCGTCAGGCCGTTTGCGGGTGCGCAACACCGTGACGAAGTCGCTCTCGCTCCACGACGCCAGGCGTCCGGACGCATGCGGCGTGAGATTGGCCGAGGCCGGCCAGTCCGGCGGCGTGCCGGGAATGCGGCCGCCCGAGAAATTGGGACCGTGGCAGCCCATGCAACTGGCCGCCAGATAAGCGCCATACGCGGACGTCGGCGTGGCCTCGATCCGGGCCAGGCGGGGGGCGGAGTGGTCAATCACCTCGGCAGAGACCTTCAACTGCCCCAACGCGATGAGCGCATGGGCAACCGGACCCGGCGAGACTGGACCGCGAGCGCGGTTGATCGGGGGCAGCGAGCGCAGGAAGGCGATGAGCGCGCCGAGGTCCTCGTCACTCATGTGGGTGTACTCCAGAGAAGGCATCACCAGCAGCGCGTGACCCTCCCGATTCACGCCATGCCGGATGGCCCGGACAAAATCGAGGTCCGTGTGGGAATCCGGCACCCCGCCCAATCCACGCGTGAGGTTGGGACCGTGGATCCGACCGACCATCGCATCCTCAATGACCGGTTTGCCCCCGAAGTCGGTATCATGGCATTCTATACATCCACGGGTGAACGCGAGGTGGCGCCCCCGGGCGATCGTCTCCCCGTTCGACACCACCGCGACCGGGCGGGCCTCGATGCGGTGCACCCGCTGGATACGATGCTGGGAGATGACATACAGCGTGCCCGCGCCCAGCACGAGCAGGGCAGCCACCGCGCCCAGGCCGTAACCGGCCCAGCGCAGCGCGCGACGGAGAAGTGAAGTTGGGCGGCGTTCAGCCGCGGACGAGGTGGGATTCATGGAGAGCGAGCCCCATTGCAGGCGACATGCCAACCACGGATAATTACTCAAACACCTGCCCCACAACTACCTGATATCTATAAATCCACCCCACTTGCGCCCGACCTGTTCCGCAATCGATCCGCCCCGTTCCCGCAAGTGGGACCGTGCCGAAGGCCTGGTTTCAGGGCGCCGGGCTCCTCCCCGCCTGCGCGTATCCAGGCGCCCGACGCACCTGGCGGAATCAGCGAAACCGCCGCCAACGGCGGCGACGATCAGAGGTGGGGCTTGAAGCCATAGCCGAGGACTTCGCTTGAACCGGCCAGCACGACGAACGCGGCGGGATCCAGGTTGCGCACGCAGGTCTTCAGGCGCGGCACGTCACCAGGTCGCATCACCACCATGAGCATGTCTCTCGACGTATCGGTATATCCCCCACGAGTAGGAATCAGCGTGAGTCCGAGATCGAGGTCGCGCAGGACCGCCTCCCTGATGCGCCCGGGCTCCTGCGACACGACAAAGGCGACCATCGCGGTGTCGAACCCGGTGAGCACGCTTCGGGCGATCCGCCCGATCAGGACCACGCCGACCAGGGCGCACAGGACCGCCTCCGCGGGAAAGACGAACGCGGCCGCAAGCACAATCAACCCGTCGAGGGCCACCAGCGACCGGTCGACCGAGATGCCGTGGCGCCGGTTCAGGATGAGCGCGAGGGCGCTGAATCCACCGACCGAGCCGCGCCCGCGGAAGACCAGCCCCAGACCCACTCCGGTGCCACCCGCCCCGCAAAGCACGGCCAGCAGGCGGTCATGGGTCAGCGCCGGCCAGTCCCGGCTCAGCCAGACAAAAAGCGGCAGCAGCAGGCACCCCAGCACATTGCGAAGCGCAAACGCGCGGCCAAGTTGCTGCCAGGCTACCAGCAGGATGACCCCGTTCAACCCCGCCTGGGTGATGGCCGGTTCAACCCTCACGGTGCGCTGAACCAGCAGTGAAAGTCCGGGCAGCCCCCCGGGCGCCAAGGCATTGGGCCGCAATAGGGTGTTGAAGCTCACGGCCACCAGGGCTGCGCCCGCCGTCACCAGCAGGGCCTCGGCCCAAAAGGCCGGACGGTGGGTGCGATCGCGCGGTCCGTGGGAGAGGAAGGGGATCGATTTCAGCATGGCCGAAACTCGTACTCGACATTTTCACCCACTCCAAGACCGGGGAACTGTTTCCAGTGCAGTAGTCTGCAGGAAGGAACGGTGCAGTGGGCAGCGGACTTGCGCGGGTCTGTTTCCTGCCAACGGTCCTGCCATGTCCTCGTCCCTCGCGCCCGGTCCGCGCCGGCTCCACTACGCCTGGATCGCCGCCGGGGTCACCTTTCTCACCCTGCTGGTTGCGGCCGGATCCCGGGCCACTCCCGGCGTGATCCTGCTGCCACTCGGCAATGAGTTCCAATGGAGCCGGGCCACGGTGTCGTTTGTGGTGTCCATCAACATCCTGCTCTACGGGCTGATCGGACCGTTCGCAGCCGCGCTGTACCAGCGGTTCGGGCTCCGCAGGGTGATGATGGCGGCGTTGGTGTGCATCAGCCTGGGTTACGGCCTTTCGACGCTGGCGACCCGCTACGGTCACTTTCTGCTGCTCTGGGGCGTACTGGTCGGGGGCGGCTCGGGCATGGCGGCGACCGTGCTCGGCGCGGCCGTGGCCACTCGGTGGTTCACGGCGCGACGGGGGCTGGTCATGGGTCTGCTGACGGCCAGCACCGCCACCGGACAGCTGATCTTTCTGCCCTGGCTGGCTTCGGCGGTGACCGAACAGGGCTGGCGCAGCGCGCCGCTCATCGTGGCTGTCGCCACCGCGGCGATGGTGCCCGTGGTCGGAAGGTGGATGCGGGACCACCCCCGTGACGTCGGCCTGCGCGCCTACGGCGAAACCGGCCCAGTGACCACCGAGGCCCCGGTGTCGGGCAATCCCGCCGCCCGCGCGCTGGCGGTGCTGGGGGAGGCGGCCGGGCGCCGGGACTTCTGGCTGCTGGCCGGCTCGTTTTTTGTCTGTGGCGCCAGCACCAACGGCCTGATCGGCACGCACCTGGTGGCGGCGGCGTTTGACTGTGGCATCCCGGAGGTTCGAACCGCCGGCCTGCTCGCGCTGATGGGACTCTTCGACCTTGCCGGCACCACCGCATCGGGCTGGCTTTCCGACCGGTACAACCCTCGGTATCTGCTCTTTTGTTACTACGGACTGCGGGGACTTTCCCTCCTCTTCCTGCCCTCGGCCCTCCTCGGGCCGGCCGCGGGGCTTGGTGTGTTCGCGGTGTTCTACGGCCTTGACTGGATCGCCACCGTGCCACCCACGGTGCGGCTGACCGCCGACGTCTTTGGGCGCGAGCGGGCCGCCATCGTCTTCGGCTGGGTCGTGGCGGCCCACCAGGTGGGTGCCGCCTGCGCGGCCTACGGAGCGGGCGCGGTGCGCACCCTGTTCGGCACCTATTCTCCGGCCTTCATCGGCGCGGGGGCCCTGTGCCTGATCGCGGCCGTCGGGGTCCTGCCCATCGCCCGCGGCCTGCACTCCGCCCGCGCCGCCTGAGTCTTCCGGCCGGCCCGGCCTGGCGTCACTCCTTCGGAACGTAGTCCTTCCACAACCACCGCATGACGTCGGGAAAAATGGACCCGCCATGCTTGCCCGTGTGCCCGCCGTCTCCCCAGGCATGGTTCACCTGATAGCGCGGTCCGGGCGTCGCCTTCTCGTCGGCATTGCGGTTCGCCCAAAGCAGCGCCGACACCATCTGCTGGTTGGCCAGGAACCAGTTGCCATGGATGTTATCCAGATCGCCGCTGCCATCCTGAAGAAAGATCTTCATCGGCCGGATCGGGTTCTTGCGGATGAGCGTGGGATAGAGATCGCCGCCCGGCTGCAGGGGACGTCCGTCCTCGGCGGGACGGTAGGCAATGCCGGTGAAACTGCCGATGTAGCTGACGACCTTGCGAAACGCATCGGGCCGCTCCCAGGCGACCGTAAAGGCGCAAATGCCGCCGGACGAGTTTCCCTGGATCGCCCGCCCCTCGGGATCGGTCGTCAATCGGTGGGTCTTTCCCACTTCAGGGAGAATCTCCTCCAGCAGAAACCGGGCATAGCGGTCAGACAGGGTGTCGTACTCCAGGGATCGATTGCCGCGCAGCCGGGCGCGCTCGTCCTTGGCACCGACGATCCCGCCCGGGTTGATGAAGATACCGAGGGTGACCGGCATTTCCTTTCGGTGAATCAGGTTGTCGAATACCGTTGGCACCCGGATTGTGCCCTTGGGGTTCACGCAGCCCTCCCCGTCCTGAAAGACCATCACCGCCGCCGGGCGGCTGCCATCGTACTGGGCCGGAACGTACACCCAATAGTCTCGGGTTGTGCCGGGAAATATTCTGCTTTCATTCCAGGTGAATTTGGAGACCTTCCCCACCGGCACACCCGCCTGGACCAGCGCGTCGGGACCCACCACATAGTCGTCGGCGGCCCGCAGGCCGAAAGCCGGATTCAGCAGAAGCATGGCTGTCGCCAGGACGCAGCCAAGCCGGGACGAAGTCACATGGGGGTCAAATGAAGTCATGGGGATCCTGGGACCAACGCAGGAGAGGGGGAGGAACCCCCTCATGGCTACGCGCTCTATTCATTAGGGAAAGCGCAAATCCACACCAGGACGGACGCCCCCCGTCGAACGACGTGGAGGCCTCCCGCATGCTCCCGCCTTCGCCCCGAGGCCAAACCGGGCAAAATCACCCGCAGGGTGAGGGACAACGTCTCAATCGGAATCGTTCAGCCGGCACGCTCTTTCAGAAACCAGCGCCCTCGCCGACGCCACCCGCCGAAGCGTGTACTCGTCGCGGCGATGACCGCAACCCACGGGTCGACCCCGACCCCTCAAAGCGATTTCACGCGTGCTCGCGCCGGCTGCGAATGACATGCAGCACGAACGTCAACAGCGCCGCGACCGGCAGAAGGTGAATGAAGCCACCCAACGAGATCGCTGTGACCAGGCCGAAGAGCCAGAGTACGATGAAAAGAAGAGCGATGGATCCGAGCATAGGATGAACTGGGTTTCGTCTATATCGTCGCATTTGGCGTGCCGCTGGCCTCTCGAATCCCTTACCGTTTTCGGGCGAACCACTTAAAATTATACGCAATTCGCCCACATCGAACTTTCCGCGCATTTTGCACGTCTCCGGCCCCCGAACCATGCAAGGTGCGGCAGGTTCAGCCATCGTCGAATCGAACGAGCAGGAGTATTGTAAATCATTCTTATCCAAATCCTAAAACAACCAACACGCCCGCTGAGGAAAACCTCCCAACCCATCGGAAAACAACCCCCAGAGCGCGAGGCTCAGGCACCCACTCTGGCGGTATTTGGATGCAAATCCCGACCTGTAAATCACATCGCTTGACGACTTTGCTAGGCTCTCCGCTCGCATCGCTTCCGGACCCCATTACCTTACTTTGCCCCTGACACTTTTTTCAGCCTTCCAAACCCATGAAATCATCGCCTCTCACCTTGTTGCTCGCCCTCGTCTGCTGCGCTGGCGTCACCGGCTGCGGTAAAAAGGAAGACGCCGGCCACCATCACGGGCACGTTCACACAGCGCCTCATGGCGGCTTGCTGGTCGAAGTCGGTGAACACCAGTTCAACCTGGAACTGGTCCACGATGCGGCCACAGGTTCCCTGACCGCCTTTGTCCTGGACGGACACGCCGAAAACTTTGTCCGGATCTCCCAGCCCGCGCTGGAGCTAACGATCAGCCAGCCCGCGCCGGCTCGCACCGTGGTGCTGACCGCCGCGGCGAATGCGGCCACGGGTGAAGCGGTGGGGAACACCTCGCAGTTCGAAACCCGGGCCGAGTGGCTGAAATCGGCGACCGGGCTGGCCGGCGTGGTCACGCGTATCGAAATCCGAGGGAACAACTTCAACCAGATTGCATTCGCGGCAAAGAAGCCGAACGCACCCTGATCGCGGCCGTTCGTTCGGCCCCCCTCTTTACCCGTCGCTCCGACGGCGCAGACCCGCCTCCGTCCTCGCCAGCGGGAAGCGGCCCGCCTCTCTCGTTGCTTTCACACGAATGCTCCAGTCCGCAAAATTCCTGGTCGTCCTCCTCTCGCTCAGTGCCTCCGTGCTCACCGCCCGGGCTGCCCCCGAACCGCTCCGGGTGGTCACGCTGCACACCGTGCTCACCGAGATTGCCCGGGACGTCGGCGGCGCTCACGTCACCGTGACTCCGCTCCTGCGCCCGGGCACAGACCCGCACCAGTTCGAGCCAGCACCGGCAGATATCGCCCGGCTGCGGCAGGCGGAACTCGTGCTCGCCGCCGGCTTGGGCCTGGAGTCCTACCTGGGACGCCTGCAACGCGAATTGAAGCCCGGCGTCCTCCTCGAGATCGGAGCCCTGCTGCCCAATCCCTTGCGGGGATCTCCGTCCCAAGCGGTGCACCACCATGAGCCCGGACACGACCACGATGACGACGAAGCCCATGCCCACGATGAAACCGACCCGCACTGGTGGCACAGCCTCGACGCGTTGCAGGCGGTGGTGGACATCGTTGCCCGGCAGCTCACCCTACTCCGGCCTGACGCCCGCGCGGACGTCGAACGCCAAGCGGCGACAGTTCGATCGCGTCTGGCGTCGCTGCAGGCTTGGGCGCGTGCGAAAGTGGAAACCCTGCCCGCTGGACGCCGGGTGCTGGTGACCTCGCACGACGCCTTCGGCTACCTCGCACGCGAATTTGGCTTCACTGTTTTCCCACTCCTCGGATCCAGCACGGTCGACGAGGCCAGTGCCCGCCATTTGGCGGCCACGATTCAGCTGATCCGGCGCAATCAGATCCGGGCCGTGTTCACCGAGGCCTCGTCCAGTCCGCGTCTCTTGGAGACAATTGTGCGGGAGACCAAAGCGCGACTGGGCCGTCCCCTCTGGGCTGATGGGCTTGGCACCGACCCGGAAAACGCCACCATCGATGCGATGTTTCGTCACAACCTCACCGCCATCGTCGACGGCTTGAGTGCGGACTGAGGTATGGCCGGTCACGACATTTTCCGCCTGAGTGACGTCACCGTGACCTACGGGCGGCGGATCGCCTTGGACGGCGTGACGACCCAGATTCCCTGCGGTGCGCTCGTGGCCCTGGTGGGTCCGAATGGAGCGGGCAAGAGCACCCTCCTGCGCAGCCTCCTCGGCTGGCTGCCCCTCTCGCGCGGTGAAATCCGCCTTGGGGACGAACATCCGCGACACCTTCACCCGCGCCTGGCCTACCTGCCGCAGCGACTCGAGATCGACTGGGACTTCCCTATTTCGGTGCGAGAGGTGGTGGCGCAGGGCCGCTGGCCCGCGCTCGGGTTGTTTGGACGCTTCACCGCCGCTGAACATGAACGCGTGGACCGCGCGCTGGAGGAGCTCGACCTCACCGCCCTGGCCGGCGAACAGATTCGCCGTCTGTCCGGCGGGCAGCAGCAGCGCATGTTTCTCGCGCGGGCCATCGCACAGGGAGCTGACATTTTTCTCCTCGATGAGCCGTTCAATGGACTCGACCTCGCCGCGTCGGCCGAGT
>JAEUGZ010000390.1 GCA_016794725.1 Opitutaceae bacterium
TGGCGCCGGTCTGTCCGCCGTTGCTGCGGGGGGAGCGGTAGGTAATGTTGAGGTCGTACTGTTCGATCCAGCCGTGGCCGAAGAGCAGGCGGTGTTTCACCGGGCCGGTGTTGACGTTCCAAATCAGCTCATTGCGTGAGCGGTAATTGTCGGTGTCGCGCGGGATGTGGCGCCAGAGGCGGGGCATCAGGGCGGTGTCTCGGAGGATGGTGATGCCGTCGGACAGCGCCTGGGCCTCACGGTTGTCCTGCTTTTTGGTCTCATACTGGAACTGCGACCGGAATTGCAGGTTGTCAGTGAAGGCATGGCGCAAATCGTAGGAGGCCACCTGACGGGTGTTGTGCCGGTAGTCCTCGGGGTTGACCCAGGCGACCGAGCGGTCGTATTCGCGGAAGACGCCGTCGCCGGTCGTGATGCCCTTGGGATTGCCGTTGTGCACGGGTGTTTCCCAGCTCGCCTGACTTTCGCGCCAGTTGTAGAGGTACTCAAAGATCACCTTGGTCTTGGGGCCGATCTTCCAGGAGAAGGTGGGAGCGAGACCGTCCTCTTCCCGGCGCTGTTTGAACCAGGTGTAACCGCGGTCATAGGTGCCGTTGATCCGGTAGGCGAAGGTCTTGCCGCCGAAGAAGGGAAGGGGGCCGGTGTTGTCGAATTCACCGCGGAAGGAGCTGTAGTTCGAGGCGATGACGCGGGCGCTGGAGAACGGCTTCTCTTTTGGTTGTTTGGTGATGCGGTTGAAGGTCGCGCCGTAGCCGCCCGCGCCGTAGAGCACCGCGGCCGGGCCGCGGAGGACTTCGACGCGCTCGATGTTCATCAGCGGCTGGGAGCCAAATCCGCTGGTTTGGGCAAAGCCGTTGAGGAAGTTCGCACCGACGCTGGCGGAACCGCGGGCGAGGAAACCGTCGTTTTCCGAGGTTTTGACCGCGGAAGGCTCGTAGGCCAGCAGCGCCGAGGTGTCGGTGGCGATCAAGTCCTCGATGAACTGTTGGTTGAACACCGTGACATTCATCGGAATGTTCTCGATCGGGGTGTTCATGCGGGTGGCTTCGGCCGCATTGGTGGACTGGTAGCCGATGTCCTGGTCCGTGGTGACCTCGAAGACGGAGAGGGTGACGGTGTCAGGCCTGAGCGCCTCGTTTTCTGCGTTCGCGGCCGTGCCGGGTTTCGCAGGTGCTTGAGGTGTGGCGGGCTTCGGAGCCAGCTGCGCGGAGGCCGGGGCGGCCAGCCACGCGCCAGCCAGGAGGGCGATGGGGATGCGAAGGAACGTTGGGTGCATGGTCAGGAAGGGTAGTAGGGGAGGCGAGGGCCGGCCTGGGGCAGGTCATTGCGATCGCCCGGGGGGTTCGGGAACGGTGGCAGGCATAGAGCCGGTCGCCGGGCGAAACCAATGGCTTCTGGTGGCACTTTAAAGGAACCTGTTCTGGATGAGCGGAAGAATCCGGAATGGGCTGCCGGTGCCGGAGGCAAGGTTCCTTGAAGGAACCACAGGCGCCGGCTTGTCGCGGGGACCGGTCGCCTGAGTGTGGGGCCCGGTTGCCCCCTTTGGTGGCGGCGCAACCTTCCCCATCCCCGATGAAACCTGTTTCGTACCTTGGTTCGTGCATTGTTGGTGCGCTCGTCTGGCTCGCGTTGCCCACCTCCGGGGCGGCCGCCCCGGCCCCCGGTTCTCCGTCCGCCAGCGGCATCGTTTCACTCGACTCCCGCGTATTCGACGTGTGGCGCAACCCCGGTCGCTTCACGAAGAATCCCGACATCATCGAACTGCCCTCCGGGCGGTTGATGCTGGTGTACAGCGACACCGAGAAGCACCTCTCCCAGGAGGACCAGCATTTGATACTCCTCGTAAGCGACGATCGAGGCCAGACGTGGCGGCGACACCGCACGGTGGACAGCCACGACAAACGCAAGGGCGAGGAACGGCTGGTCACCCCCCGCCTGAGCCGGCTGAACGATGGACGGCTGGTGGTGCTGATCGACCAGGATGATTGGGGGCACTTTCACGAAGACCAGCCTCCCGGTATCATGATCTACTGGAGTCGCGACAACGGCGACACGTGGACCCAGGCCGAGACCCTCGCGGGCGTGAAGGGCTTTGAGCCCGACCGGGTTCTGGATCTGCCGGACGGCAGCCTGGGATTCGCGGCGCATGTCATGCGTGGAGCGACCCAGGAGTTTGCCGACGTGCTCTATGCCAGTGTTGACGGCGGCAAGACCTGGGCCGAGCGAGGCACCATCGCGCACGATGGTTTCTTCCGGTACTGCGAGGGGGCGGTCGTGGTGCTGGACGGCGGCAAGGAACTGGCGTGCGTGCTTCGGGAAAACCACTCCGCCGGCAACCCGAGTTTCGTCGCCTTTTCCAAGGACCAAGGTCGCACCTGGTCGCCGACGAAGATGCTGCCGTTCTCTTTACACCGTCCCTATGCCAAACAGTTGCCGGACGGGCGGGTTCTGGTGACGGGACGCAATGTGCTCGGCGGGCTGGGCACCTACGCGTGGGCGGGTGACTTGCGGAAGGAAGCGGGTCGTTATGAACCTGGCGGTCCGGCCGCGCCCTCCGTGGCCAGCCTGTCGGCGGAGGCATTGGTGATTGAGAACAAGCCCGGTACGGCGACCCGCTACACCCTGCTGCCGCCGGAGTCGTCGCAGAGCGAGATCCTCTTTAGCGCACGGGTCAAAGTGGAGGGGCCGCCGGGCGTCTCGGTGGCCTTCCTGTCGCTCGCGCGGGTCCTCGCGTTTCGCGGGCCGGTGGTGCTTTCCATCGCGTCGGATGGACTCGGACTTTCGGAGTCGCCCAGCGATGAACGCAAATCCATGGACATGACGCGCTATCGCGAAGTAGCGATTCGCTTGCGACGCGGACTGCTTCAGGTCTATGTGGACGAAGAGCTGATCTTCAGTTCCTGCGTGTTCTGGGAGTCTTTACCGCTGAAGGATTTTTTCAGTGAGGATCCCTCCAAGCGTACGCAATTCGGCCAGATCGGGGAGCGGGGCCGAAGTTCGTGGGAACGGGTGACCTATCGCGTTTTCAATCCGCGCCAGCCGCTCTTCACCTGGCATTGGACGGCGAAGAGCCAGCTCTGGCCCGATCAATATCAGCGTGATCGGTTGGTGCAGGTGCATGCCAATCCGATTCTGCCGCAGCACCGTCCCGACCACGGGTACACCTCGTGGCTGACGCTGAACGACGGACGCATCCTGCTGGTCGACTACACGAATCGCGGGGATGCCAAGGACAAGAGCCACTTGGTGGGCGTGTACTTCAAGCCCGAGGAGATTCCATCCAAGTCCGTCTCCGCCCAGGCCGCCCCGAAGAGCCAATAAACCCCGTTTCCATGACTTCCCATCGAATGCTCCGTTTCCTGTGTCGCTGGTCCGTCGGCGTGGCCTCGCTGTCAGCGGCCACCTGGTTGGGAGCGGCGCCGGCGGTCCCGTTCTTCGACCGCACGGACCTGTTTGAGGTGCCGCAGGAGGGATATCTCTCCTACCGCATCCCTTGCATCGTGGTGTCGCGGACAGGAACGGTGCTCGCGTTTACGTCCGCCCGGCGGGCCGTCTCGGACTGGGCCGACATTGACCTCATGCTCCGTCGCAGCCTCGACGGTGGGAAGACCTGGGAGCCGCGACGCATCGTGGCCCAGGACGGCAAGGCCACGATCGACAATCCCACCGCGATTGTCGACGAGCAGACCGGGGCGATCCATTTCCTCTATCAGAAAAATTACGCGCAGGTGTTTTACATGCGGAGCGACGATGATGGCGCGACGTTTACGCCTCTGGTCGACATCACCGCGGCCGTCGCCGGCTACCGCAGCCAGTACCACTGGGATGTGGTGGCTCCGGGACCCGGGCACGGACTGCAGATGAAGAGCGGCCGCCTGGTCGTGCCGATCTGGTTGTCCAATGGCGGCAAGCTGCACCGGCCCTCGGTGGCGGGTGTCATCACGAGCGACGACCATGGAAAAACCTGGAATCCGGGTGAGCTGGTCCCGCCGTACCTCATCTGTGCCAGCGAGACCGCGGCCGTGCAGCTTGAGGACGGTCGGGTGGCTTTGTTTATTCGCAACGAGGAGCCGGCCTACCGTCACGCGGTGTCCTACTCCCGCGACGGCGCGACCGGCTGGACCACCCCGGTGCTGCACAAGGACCTGTATTCGCCGATCAGTTTCGCCACCGCGGTGCGCCTGAGCGGGGCTGGGGATGGAAAGAAATCCCGACTCCTCTTCGTTCATCCGAACAACCCGGAACAGAAAGAGGTCATTCGCTGGTCCGGCATGCGTCCCCGCAATCGCGTCACGGTCCGACTCAGCACGGACGAGGGCATGTCCTGGCCGGTCTCCAAGGTCCTGGAGCCGGGCCGCAGCGCCTACGCCGACCTCGCGGTCGGTCGCGACGGGATGATCTTCTGCCTCGTGGAGCGCGGAGACATTGAAGGCAACAACCTCAACACCCGCTACCTGAGTGTGCTTCGCTTCAATCTCGAATGGTTGACCGACGGTCGCGACACCCTCACGCCCTAGGGCCGGAGCCAGCCATTGACCATGAATGGACACGAATTCGGAAGGAATGGGGTTGGGATCATCGCCCGATGATTATCTGCCCAGCCATGACCTTGCGCTTGCTCGCTTTCCGTCCTCGGCATCATCCGGATCGATTCGTCCCACGACTGCGCATGTGCCTCAACTTTAGCGCGCTCATGGGCAGGCGTCCGTTGGAGGTGGGGTCGCTGCCCCCGCAGGGATTGGCGTTGGATGAGAAAATCGGACAACGGAGGCGGGACCTGGCGGTCCCGTCGCGGCCTCCCCGAGGCCACCTCCAACGGAACCGCAGCGGTGGCTGCTCTCGCCTTCAGTTGACGCGCAGGCGCGACTGCGGGATTCGTGGTCCACTCCTGCATCGATGCGGTTTTACCCATTGGGAGCCGTTGGCGGTCTGACGCGGCAGACGTCACGACTGAATCCCGAAATCCCGCAACCCCTTCTCGTTTCGAATTCCCCTCTGATTCATGGAAACCAACAAGATCGCCTTTGGGGCGCTGAACACCGTCACCTTGGGTGCCTACCTGCTGGCCACGCTGGTGATGGGGGTCTGGTTCTCGCGCCGGACCAAGAGCACGGGTGACTACTTCAGCGCCGGAAGGCGCATCCCATGGTGGGTCATGGGCATCAGCATTTCGAACGTCAGTTCGATCTCCTACATGTCGATTCCGGCCAAGGCCTATGCGGAGAACTGGGTCGTGTTCTGGGTCAATGTGCCGATTCTCCTGCTCGCGCCGGTGGTCGTTTACCTGCTGCTGCCGGTCTTCAACCGGCTGAAATCGGCGTCCGCTTATGAGTACCTGGAGTCGCGCTTTGGACTCGGTGCGCGACTTTACGGGGCGACCGCGTTTGTTTTGTTCCAGATCGGTCGGATGGCCCTCGTCATCTACCTGCCGGCACTGGCGCTGGCCGCGGTCACCGACCTCAACATCATCGTCTGCATCTTTGTCATTGGCGCGCTGAGTGCGATCTACTCGGCGCTGGGAGGAATCGAGGGCGTGATCTGGACCGACTTCGCGCAAACGGTCTTTCTGCTCGGAGCGGCGGTGCTGAGTTTTGTGCTCGTGGTGGTGCGACTGGACGGGGGTCTCGGGACCCTGGTGGACGTCGCTGCCGCCAACAACAAATTCCACATGATCAACTGGTCGGGCGACTACACGACCAATGCGCTCTGGGTCGTGCTGATTGGCAGCATGTTCACCCAGCTGGTGCCCTACATTTCAGACCAGAGCATCATCCAGCGTTACCAGACCACCACGGACATGGCGGCCACCCGACGCGCAATGTGGATCAATGCGGTACTCGCGATGGTCAACACCCTCGTGTTTCTCGGCGTCGGGACCGCGATCTACGTCTACTATCAATTCCACGCCAAGAGCCTGGCGGGCCTCCCGGGATCGGATGCGATCCTGCCCTTCTTCATTGCGCACGAGCTGCCGGCGGGCGTGGCCGGCCTGGTCGTGGCGGGGATCTTTGCGGCGGCGCAGTCGGCCATCTCCACCAGCTTGAGCGCGACCTCCACGGTGCTGGTGACCGATTTCCTGCAACGTTTGGGACCCAAACGCAGCGACGCCCACTGGTTGCGCGTGGCGCAGGTCCTCACCGGCGGACTTGGCGTGCTGGCGGTGGCGCTGGCCTGTCTGTTGGCGGTCACCACGGTCGACTCGGCGTTTGATCTCTTCCAGCGCATCCTCGGCCTGACGGCGAGCGGGCTCGGTGGCTTGTTCATTCTCGGCATTTTCACCCGCCGCACCACGGCATTCGGCGCGATGGCGGGTGCGGTGCTCAGCGCCATCGTGCTCTACTTTCTCCAGAACCACACGCGGGTGCATGTCTACCTGTATGCCCTGGTGGGCATCACCGTGTGCGTGGTTATCGGATACGGTGTGAGCCTGCTCGCGCCTTCCCGCCGCCCCCTGCCGCCGGGACTCACGGTGCACGAACCGTCGCCCGCCGAACCCACCGCTTGAAATGAACTGGTCGCTCCCGCTCCGCTGTCCATTCCTCCGTCTCCTCCTGCCCATGACGCTGCTCACCCCGGCGGTCCTCGCCTCGGCGCGGGTGCCCGATCGCCTGGTCTGGGACGAATTGCCACCGGTGCCGGCCTCGCCGGGACAATCCCGCCAGCCCGGGCTGGCCAGTCCGTTTGTCGGTGTGCACGGCGACGTGCTCCTGGTCGGCGGGGGCGCGAACTTTCCGGACGCGCTACCCTGGGAGGGCGGGCGCAAGATCTGGTGGGATGACCTCTTTGTTCTGGAGCGACGCCCGGATGGACAATTTGCCTGGGTGACTGACAAGGCGTTCAAGCTCCCCCGGAAAATCGGTTATGGATTCAGTTTCAGCACGGATCAGGGCGTGGTTTGCGCGGGGGGCAGCGACGCCGAGCAGTGTTTTGCCGATGTGTTTCTCCTCGCCTGGGATCCCAAGACCCGCGAAGTCGTCCGGTCGTCGTTGCCTTCCCTGCCACAGCCCCTCGCCTTCATGTCCGGGGTGCAGGTGGGAACGGTGCTCTATGTGACGGGAGGACAGACCACGATGAAGGACGCCACCGGCACGACCGTGTTCTGGGCGCTCGACCTGGCCCAGCGAGGCCGGGGTGCTGCGTTTGCGTGGAAGGTGCTGCCGTCCTGGCCGGGCGGCGGTCGCATCCTGCCAGTGGCGGCGGGACGGGAGTCGCCAGGCTCCCCGCAGGTGTTTGTCTTCAGCGGCCGCTCCCAGCCGGCGGGACGAGCGAGCACGCTCTTTGACGATGCCTATGGATACGACGTCAAAGCCGGCCAGTGGCGCGTGCTTGGAGCGATTCGCCCCGACGCCGCGTCGCGGGAGTCCCGGTGCATCATGGCCGGCGCGGCGACCGTCGACCCCTCCGGGCGCATCCTTGTCTTTGGCGGCGATGCAGGCGCCCTGTTCCGCGAATTGGAGGCCCACGATCTCGCGGTGTCCGGCCTGCGAGCGAAGCTGAACGAACCGCCGTCCACCGCAGCGCAGCGAACCGAGTGGGAGCGCGAGGTGGCCGGGCACCTCGATGCGAAACGCCGCATCTACCTCAGTCACCCCGGGTTTTCCCGCGACGTGCTGCGCTACGATCCCTCCGCGGATCGCTGGTCCGTGGTGGCGACAACCCCGCTGCCCCCGCAAGTCACCACTCAGGTGGTGCGCTGGGGAAGTGATCTCGTGATACCCAACGGTGAAATCCGCCCCGGCATTCGCACCCCGGCGGTGGTCCGGATCCGGACCGAGTAGGCTGTTTCTTCCAAAGACCGCGATTGAACCACGGATGGACACGGATTCACAGCTCTTCTTGGATGCAATTCAAAGCGCTGATGCATGGTTTGTCTCCGTTGGAGGTGGGGTCGCCGACCCCGCGGGGATTGGCGTCGCGGTAACGAACGGAATACCGAGGCGGGACCTGCTGGTGCCGTCGCGGCCTCAGCGAGGCCACCTCCAACGGAACGGCCTGCACTTCGAGCGTCCGATGGTGAGCTTGACGCCCATGCGCGGCCGCGGGATCCGTGGTTCATTCACGGTCCGTAGTATCATTCCAGGCTCTTCATGAAAATCACCGCGGTCCGTTGCCTTCTGCTCAGCGCTCCCTATGCCACGCCCGGGGATCTCGAACGCGAACTCTGTTTTGCCGAAGGGTATCGCACGATCAGTGTGATTCAGGTGGAGACCGACGAGGGACTCACCGGCCTCGGCGAAACCTACCTCGGTGTGTTTGCCCCTGAGGCGACCCGCGAATTGGTGCGCCAGTTCGAGGTGGAGTTGATCGGTTCGGATCCGGCGGATGTATCCGGATTGCGCGACCGGCTGCGCACCGCGTGCTACTACTGGGGCCGTTTTGGCATGACGCCGGCCGTGATTGGCGGTGTGGAGATGGCGTTGTGGGATCTGCGGGGCAAGGCGCTCGGTGTCCCCGTGCATCAATTGCTGGGCGGACGCGTGCATGATCGGATCCCGGCGTATGCCAGCGGCGGCAACAACAAGCCTTTCCCTGAATTGCGGACGGAGCTGGAGGCGTTCGTGCGCGGCGGATACCGGGCGGTGAAGATCCGGATCAATTTCCTCTCCCCGGCGCAGATCGTGGAGAAGGTGGCATTCTGTCGGGAGGTGCTGGGGGCGACGATCGACCTGGCCGTTGATGCCGTGCAGGGAGTGGCCCGCAAACCCTGGACCCTGAAGGAGTCGCTGGCGGTGGTGCGCAGCCTGGAACCGTACCGCGTCCTCTGGGTGGAGGAGCCCTGTGAAGTCACCGACTATGCCGGATTTGCCGAGGTGCGACGCCAGACCGGCCTGCCTATTGCCGGAGGCGAAACCGTCACCAGCCTGACCGAGGCTGAAGCGTACCTGAAAGCCGGTGCCCTTGACCTGTTCCAACCCGACGCCGCCATGCTGGGTGGCCTCGGGCTCTTCCGCGAAGTGGCGCAGATGTGTGCGCGCGACGGAGTAAACATTGCGGTGCACACCTGGGCCGGAGGGGTGGGCATCATGGGCAACTACCACGCGGCCTTTGCCTCGAAAAACTGCGTCATCCTCGAGCTCCCGAACAACCCCTATCCCTTGCGGGAGGAGTTCCTCGTGGAGCCCCTTGATGTTTCAGATGGCACGGTGCACGCGCCCACGGCGCCGGGTCTGGGCGTCAAGTTGCCGGTAGACGCCGAGCGCCGGTTTCCGTACCGTCCGGGGTCGTTCTATCGCGTGCTCGGACACCCCGGGCGCCGTGCAACCTGAACCCGCGCACAGGTTTCAACCCAGAAACTCGATTGAACCTAAAATCCGCGATTGAACCACGGATGGACACGGATCGACACGGATACAAACGGGTTACGCCAAAGCTGGCATCCACCTGGTGGGTAAAGCACTCTACACGCTCCGAATCCGCGTTTATCTGTGTCCATCCGTGGTTTATGAACGGATCGATGGTCTTTAAGTGCGCAAAACGGGTTCAATCCAAGCATCACTATGACACCCCTCACCGCTGACCGACTTCGTGGCAATTGGGCCACGTTGCTCCTTCCCATCCAGAGCGATGACGCGATTGATTTTGGACTGCTGGCCGAGGAGCTGGATCACTTCGTGGCGGCGCAGGTGAGCGGGGTCTATTCGAACGGAAGCGCGGGCGAATTCTATACCCAGTCCGAAGCGGAGTTTGACCGCCTCCAGGCGCTGGTCGCAGAGCGTTGCGAGCGGGCGGGTCTGCCCTTTCAAATTGGCCTGAGCCATTCGAGTGCGCAGGGGGCGCTCGACCGGCTGCGCCGAACGCGGGCGCTGGCGCCTTCGGCCTATCAGGTGACCTTGCCCGACTGGTTTCCACCGACCCTGCCGGAAGTGCTGGCGTTCTTTGAGCGCATGGCTGCGGAGGCAGGGCCGATTCCCCTGGTGGTGTACAATCCGCCGCACGCGAAACGCCGTCTGACCCCGGCGGAGTGGCTCGAGCTGATGACGCGCGTTCCCGGTATCATCGGAGCCAAGGTGGCCGGTGGGGACGAGGGCTGGTACGAGGCCATGCGGCCCGTCCTTGAACGGTGGTCGATTTTCATTCCCGGACACCGCCTGGCCGACGGGCTGCAGCGCGGGGCGCGCGGTGCCTATTCCAATGTTGCCTGCCTCAGTCCCGCGGGGGCGCAACGCTGGTATGAGCAGTGCGTTCACGCGCCGGACGAAGGACGCGCGCTGGGCCGGAGAATCCAGGCCTTTTGGGAGGGGTCGGTCGCTCCGGTCATCACGGTGGATGGCTTGAGCAACATGGCGGCCGACAAGGCTGCGGCGGTGGCCGGGGGCTGGCTCCCCGGACTTACTCCCCGCCTTCGCTGGCCCTACCGGTGGGCGTCGCCGGAACGCGTGAAATCGATCGCCGAGCGGGCGCGACGCGAAGTACCGGAGTTGTTCGCCTAGGACCACGTTGACCGGAGGCGAGGGGTGGAGCGGGGCGGAATGACTTTGCGGCTGGATTTTGCCGGCGGACCTTCAAGACTCGGGGGGTGCCTGTGCATGCCCTCCCCCAACGGCAATCCCTCGTTGCCCAGACCATTGCCTATCTGACCACTCAGATCGGCACCGGTGAGTGGCGCGATTGGCTGCCCAGCGAGCGGTCGCTGTGTCAGACCTTGCAGGTCAGCCGCAACACCTTGCGGGCGGCGTTGCAGCAAATGGCCGACGAGGCCCGGATCGAGCGTATCCATGGAACGGGAAACAAGATTCTCCCTCGGCCGGCCGGCCTGCCGATCGAACCCAGGGCCGGTCACGTGGCACTGCTTTCCCCCGAGCCGATCGAACGCCTGCGTCCCATGCAAAGCCTGTGGATCGATGAAATGCGGGCCTTGCTGAGTGAACGGGGACTCAAACTGCGGGTGTTTCACGGACGGCATTACTTTGCCAACAAACCCGATCCGGCGCTGCAGCGACTGGTGACGCGCAATCCTCATGCCTGCTGGATCCTCATGCTGGCGGACGAGAACGTTCAGCGTTGGTTTGCGGACAACCGGGTGCCCTGCGTGGTGGCAGGTTCGACCCATGCCGGGGTGGAGTTGCCTTCGCGCGACCTGGATCACCGGGCGATGTGCCGCCACGCAGCCGGTGTGCTGTTGGGGCTCGGTCACCGCCGGATGGCGTTGCTCACACACAAGTCCCGGCGGGCGGGCGACCTGGAGAGCGAGGCAGGCTTTGTCGAAGGGGTGAAACAATCGCGTCGCGAAGACGCCGAGGCGGTGGTGATGTACCACGATGACAGCGTCGCCGGGGTGGGGGTGGCGGTGCGCCGCCTGCTCAAGCTCAAGCTGGCGCCGACCGCGCTCCTCGTCCTGCACCCGCACAACTACCTGGCGGTGGCGACCCGGTTGATGCAGTCCGGAGTGAAGATTCCCGAGGACATTTCGCTCATTTCCCGCGATGATGACCCGTTTCTCTCGTTCATCGCACCGCTGCCCACCCGGTACGAGGTCAACCCTCACCTCATGGCGCAGACCCTGCTGCGCCCGGTGCTTGAAGTGGTCGAGGGGCAGGCGGTTTCCCAGCGCATGGCGCGCATCATTCCCAAGTTTCTGCGGGGTGAATCGATTGCCGCGCCCCGGGTGACCCCGGCGGTTCCCTGAGACTGATTCGTGAGCCCGACGGGCGGTGCAACGCGGGGTGTGGACCACGTTCGGCGTACTGCGCGAAGTTGGAAAAACGTTTTTACTGAAGCACTTAGTTAGAATCTGGGAGGTTTTGCTGCAAAAACAGGAAGTCTTGCGGGTGCGCTCATCGTATCCTCCCTCCGCGGTCGTGAGACCGTTACCCCGTTTCGCCGTGGATTTTGCACCCACGGTGGGTCTCAAACCCTGAACACGGGTCTTGGGTTAGGTGGAATGCAGCGGCGAGGAGATGCGCCGCTGCATTCTTCGTTTCCAGGTGGAGGTGGCCTCGCTGAGGCCGCGACGGGACCAGGCGGTCCCGCCTCCGTTGTCTGATAGGTTTACGCCACGCCAATCCCCGCGGGGTCGGCGACCCCACCTCCACTGGACGCCGACTTCGGATCGTGCTTGAATTGACGCGTCTGCGGACTGCGGAAAGCCGACATCAGACGGCATCGGTGCCGGACTGTTCGTGGGCCATCCGGTATTCCCGGGGCGTACAGCCGCAGGCCCGGCGAAACGCTTCATTGAAGCGGCTGATGGAGTTAAAGCCTGAGCTGAACGCGATATCCACGATCTTTTCCTCGCTCGTCGCGAGCAGGCGCTGGGCGTGGGACACCCGGTGGTTGGTGAGGTAGTCGATCAAGGTCGTGCCGAACGCCTTCTTGAAGAGGTTCATGGCGTAGTTGGGGTGCAGGCTGACGGCCTGGCTGATTTCGGTGACCGTCAGGGGCTCGGTGTAGCGCTGTGCCACCAGGCAGGCCATCTGCTCGACCTTGTTCAGTCCGCCATCCTGCAAGGAGAGTCGCTGCACGCGTTTCTTGGGGACCGCCGTGGACGCGGGCAGGGCCACGGAAAGGCGGCGGAGTCGGGCCTCGATCTCCAGCATCACAATGTCCTTGGTCTCAGGCTTGCCGCCTTCGAGGTCCTTCACCCATTGCGAAAAGAGCGCTTCATCGATGCTCAGGCGTGCCGTGTCAGTGTCACTGAGCATCTCGCCGCGCATCAACGGCTGTGACAGGCGTTCCGGCAGGCGGCACTGCAAGAACCAGGAGAGGGGAATGGTGGCGACAAAGTAGTCGGCCCCCCCGCCAAAATCGATGATCTGATGCGGGATCGCCGCCCAAAACGCACTGAGGTGGCCCTGCTCGACCCGGATTTTGCGGCCCCCCAGGAGGTACGTCACCCAGCCCGACAGCATGAGGTTGAGCTCGATCTCATTGTGGTGGTCGGGACGGCGCATGGGGGAGGGGCTCCAGCGCACACAGGTAAAGCCATAAGGAGCGAAGTCGGGGCGATTGGGGTCAAATTGCACCATGGAGGGTAGGGGTGATCAGCGGATTCGGACTTCTGACTTCTGGATTCTGGATCCTTTC
>JAEUGZ010000395.1 GCA_016794725.1 Opitutaceae bacterium
TCGCTGAGTTACTTCTACAAGGTGGCGGAGTCGCTGAGTTTCAATGCCTTTGTCACGAAACGGTTAGGTTCCGATGCGGGCCGCTGGTTGCGCAACTCCAGTGTGCGCCTGGGGGTCACCAACCTGACCGACGAGGAACCGCCGCTCAGCGCCGACCCCTCTGGTTATCAGGCCTCCGTCTACAACTACCTGGCAATTGGGCGCACCTGGACCCTGGAGGTCACCCGCCGGTTCTGACCGACTTGGCAAGGCAGGGATCCAAGGCCCGCCGCAACCTTCGGGCCGGCGTGTGCACCGCCTTGCCATTCCCCATCGCCAAGCCTGTGCTCCCTGATCTCCTTCTTACCATGACCCGTCTTTCCTCTTCCCTGCTTGCGCTGTGCCTCGGCCTCACGGCCGGTGTGGCCGGCGCCCAGACCAACAAGACTGATGTTGCGGCCCGCATTGACCGCGACCAGGCGGTTTACACCGACCTGATGATGAAGATCTGGGACTACGCGGAAGTCGGCTTCCAGGAACACAAGAGCACGGCCCTGCTGCAGGAGCGTTTGAAGCAGGAGGGCTTCGCCGTGCAGTCGGGGGTGGCCGGCATGCCGACCGCCTTCGTTGCGACGTTTGGGAGCGGACAACCGGTGATCGCCGTGCTCGCCGAGTACGACGCGCTGCCCGGGCTCTCGCAGCAGGCGACACCGGAGAAGAAGGAACGCCCCGGCAGCAGCGCGGCCCATGCCTGTGGTCACCATGCCTTCGGTGCCGGTTCGGTGGAGGCGGCGGTGGCGGTCAAGGAATGGCTCAAGGCCTCGGGACGGCCAGGCACGCTGCGTGTTTATGGTTGTCCGGCCGAGGAGGGCGGATCCGGCAAGGTGTACCTCGTGCGCGCCGGACTGTTCAAGGATGTCGACGTGGCGCTGCACTGGCACGCCAGCGACCGCAATGGCGTCACCACCGGACCGACCAAGGCGAATGTCTCGGTGAAGTTCCGTTTTCATGGGATGGCGGCCCACGCCTCCGCCTCCCCTCACCGGGGTCGCTCCGCCCTCGATGGCGTCGAGGCGATGAACAACATGGTGAACATGATGCGGGAGCATATCCTGCAGGATACGCGCATCCATTATGTCATCACCAAGGGCGGTGAGGCCCCGAATGTCGTGCCGGCCTTTGCCGAGGTCTACTACTACGTGCGCCACCGCGATCGCGAGGCCGTGCGGGAGGTCTTCGAACGGGTGTGCAACGCGGCCCGGGGCGCTGCGCTCGGCACGGGCACGACGGCGGACTGGGAGATCATCGGCGGGGTGCACGACCTCCTGCCGAACGAGACCTTGGCCCGGATCGCCCAGACCAATCTCGAGCAGGTGGGCGGCGTGGTTTATGATGACGCGGATCGGGCGTTCGCCACCGCCCTGGGTCGCAACCTGCCGGGCGGACGCGCGGCGGCGCTGGAGCTGGCCCGCGAGGTTCCGATGTTTGTCATTGATCCGCAGGGCGAGGGTGGCGGGTCGACGGATGTGGGCGATGTCAGTTACGCCGTGCCGACCGTGGGGGTGCGCACCGCGACCTGGGTGCCCGGCACCCCGGCCCACAGCTGGCAGGCCGCAGCCTGCGGAGCCACGGCGATTTGTGCCAAGGGACGGGTGGTCGCCGCCAAGGCCCTCGCCCTGACGGCGGTTGATCTGTTCACGCAGCCTGCCTCGGTGACCGCCGCCAAGGCGGAGCTGACCAAACGCCGGGGGGCCGACTTCGTCTATGTGCCGCTCCTGGGTGACCGTGCCCCGGCACTCAACTACCGCAACTAGCGTGGGCAACAAAGTACCCGGTTCCGTTGGAGGTGGCCTCGGTGAGGCCGCGACGGGGCCGACCGGTCCCGCCTCTGTCGTCCGTTCCCTCATCGCGATGCCAATCCCCGCGGGGTCGTCGACCTCACCTCCAACGGAATCCCGTCGCGCCACGCTGGCGTCGGTCCTGGAATTGCTCCTTCTGTTGACGCCCATGCGCACAGGCGGGCCGGCCCCGGCAGCCGGGTTTGATCTTGGTTGTTCGATGCGGTCAGGTTTTCGACACCCGGCACGGGCACGAGGCCCGGACCTACAGGGTTTTGGGGCCATTGGCCTTCAGGCTGCCGCGATCAGCTGGACCCCTTCCTGAGCCCGCATGTCATCTCACGCGCCCGCCTTCGACCTGCACCTGCCGTCCGTCGGGGACAGTCCGGTCGTATTCGATTCTCCCCACAGCGGCATGGACTGGCCGGCGGATTTTACGCCCGCGGCGCCGCGGGCGGCGATTCTGACGACGTGGGACGCGTTCGTGGAGGAACTGTGGGGCGGTGCACCCGCGCATGGGGCGACGCTGCTCTCGGCCCGGTTTCCGCGCGCTTACGTCGATGTCAACCGGGCACGCAATGACATCGATCCTGCGCTCCTGGATGGCCCGTGGCCGGAGCCATTGGCGACTTCCGACTATAGTCGCCGGGGGATGGGCCTGATCCGGCGGCTGGCCCTGCCCGGCGTGGCCATGTACTCCGGCCCGCTCACGGTCGCCGCCGTGCAGTCGCGCCTGGTGCGCTGTTACGATCCCTACCGGCGTGCGCTCGAGTTGCGCCTGGATCAGCTGCGCGGCGTGTTTGGCACGGTCTGGCATGTGAACTGTCATTCGATGAAGTCGCGTGGCAATGGCATGAACACCGATGCGGGACGGATGCGACCGGACATTGTGGTCAGCGACCGGCGCGGCCGCACGGCGGATCCTCGTTTCACGGCCTGGGTTGCGGATTGGTTCACCGATCGGGGTTTCACCGTGAAGGTGAATGAACCGTACCTGGGCGGGCACCTCGTGATTTCGCAGGGCCGGCCCGAAGACGGTCGTCATAGTGTTCAGATTGAAATCAACCGAGCCCTCTACCTGGACGAAGTGAGTGTCACTCGCAGCGCGCGGTTTCCGGACCTGTGCCGGACCTTGTCCTTGTTTGCCAAGGGCGTCTGCGACTTCGCCCGGGACGCCGTGGAATCGAAGTCATGACCCCGCCGGTCCCCGTCACCCGTTTTCAGCGTTTCCTCAACGGAGTTGAGTCCCTCGGCAACGCCCTGCCGCATCCGGCCACGCTCTTTCTGCTGCTCTGCGGCCTGGTGATCGTGCTCTCCTGGGTCTGTCACACGTTCGGCGTGCAGGTGATCCACCCGTCCAAGGGGACTCCGGTCGAGGTGGTCAATCTCCTCTCGGCCGAAGGCCTGAGCCGCATTATCCTCGGGCTGCTGCCCAACTTCATTGGTTTTGCCCCCCTCGGCTCGGTGCTGGTCTGTGTGCTGGGACTGTCCGTGGCGGAGCACAGCGGCCTGCTTGCGGCGGTGATGCGGCGGATCGTGCAGGCGACTCCGCCCCGACTGCTCACGGGCGTCGTCGTGTTTTGCGGGACGCTGTCACACAGCGCGGGAGACGTGGGTTACGTGCTCCTGCTGCCGTTGAGCGCAGCGCTTTTCCACTCCGCCGGGCGACATCCCCTGGCTGGACTGGCGGCGGCGTTCAGCGGCGTGTCCGGCGGTTTTGCCGCCAACCTGTTGCTCTCGCCGACCGACCTCATCCTGGCGGGGCTGACCCAGGAGGCCGCCCGCCTGATCCAGCCCGCCACCAGCGTGACGGCGATGGCCAACTACTTTTTCCTCGGGTCGTCCGTGCTCCTCGTCACGGTGGTGGGCACCGTGGTGACGGAGCGCGTCGTGGTGCCCCGGTTGGGCGTCTACGACGGCGACGTGCGTCCGGAACCGGTGGCGCTCCTGACCCCCGCCGAGTCGCGCGGATTGCGCTGGGCCGGCTGGACCCTGATCGGATTGGTGGTGCTGATCCTGGCCGGTTTGGTACCGTCGCACGGATACCTGCACGATCCGGCGAATCCCGGTTTTTTGAAGTCCCTCTTTGTGCGTGGCCTCGTCTTCTTCATCTTTGTGCTCGGGGTCGTCCCCGGACTCGCCTACGGCCTCGGCGCGGGCACGCTGCGCAGTGATGCCGATGTCTACAAAGGGATGCAGAAGAACCTCGAGCTCATGGCGGGGTATCTGGTCGTGGTGTTCTTTATCTCCCAATTCATCGCGCTCTTCGGCACCACGAACCTCGGCGTGATTCTGGCGGTGAAGGGTTCGGCCCTGCTCAAGGAGCTGGGCCTTGGCTTGATTCCCCTGGTGCTCGGGGTCGTCCTGGTCACCTGCTCGATCGACCTGTTCGTCGGCTCGGCCTCGGCGAAGTGGGCGTTGCTCGCGCCGGTGCTGGTGCCCCTCTTCATGCTGCTGGGCTATTCCCCGGAGCTGGCGCAGGTGGCCTACCGGGTCGGTGATAGTATCACCAATATTATTACGCCCCTGTCCTCGAATTTCCCGCTCGTGCTCATGTTTCTGCAGCGGTACGCGCCGAAAGCCGGCATTGGGACGCTCACCGCGATGATGCTGCCGTTTTCGCTCGCCAACCTCGTGGCCTGGACGGCGTTTCTGGTGCTTTGGATCCTGCTGGGCTGGCCCCTCGGTCCGGGGGCGCCATTGCACCTTCCGTAAATCCGGGCCCGCGCCCGCGTCAGTCGGAACGCCGGGCGGGGGTCGGACGAACGTCGCGGAGCGCCTTGGCTCCGCCGCGCAGGATGTCGATGAACTGGCGCAGCAGGACGGAGGTGTCGCTGCGAGGCCAGACGGCGCAGAGGTCGAGCGGAGCGCAGTCTGAATCGATGTAGCGCAGGGAGGGCAGCTGGGGCGGAAGGATGAAGGCAGGCAGCACGCAGATGCCGTACCCGGCGGCGACCCGGGCGAGCATGCTTTCGATTCCTTTGCCCACTTTGGTCACCCGGGGAGAAAAGCCGGCGGCGCGGCACAACCGGTTCACGAACGGGCGGTAGCCGGCGGATTCCCGCTCATCGATGGAAACCCAGTCCTCCGCCGCAAGATCGGCCAGGCGGATGCGCCGCGCGCTGGCGAGGGCGTGGGAGGCGGGCAGGACCACGCGCAGGCGAGAGCGCACCATCCGCAGGGAGTCGAGGCCGTCCCGGGGGTCGAAGTCCCCGGCCAGGGCGAATCCGAGGTGGACGCGCCGGGCCCGGAGTGCGTTGAGCTGCTCGCCCAGGCGGAGATCGACCAGGGTGAGTTCGACGCCCGGGTGGCGGCGCCGGAATTCGGCGATGGCGTCGGGCACAAAGCGGTTGGCGATCCGCCAGTCATTGCTGATGATGAGTTCACCGTGCCGACCCTGGGCCGTCTCCCGGACGGCCGCCCGGGCGATTTCGACCTGAGTCAGCAGCTTGGTCGCGTGGCTGTGCAGCACGCGACCGGCGTCGGTGAGCTGCACCTTGACCCGGTTGCGAATCAGCAGCTGCGCCCCCAGTTCCTCTTCCAGGTCCCGAATCTGCCGGCTGAGCGTGGGTTGGGCCACGCGCAGGGACTCGGCGGCCCGGCTGAAATTGAGTCGCTCGGCGACGGCTTTGAAGTACTGCAGGTGGCGAAGTTCCATGAAGGGATCAACCACGGATGGACCCAGATCGACGCGGATACAAACCCCGTGTGCAAGGATTGTCCCTCCTCGCTGGCGAAGCGGGCTGGCCCGATGGACGGATCCCACCCCGCCCGCAGCGGGACCCTGCGATCCCGCTTTCAGCCCCACCTTCGTCCAGGCAACGCCCAGTTCCCCCCGGCGGCTAGGCGACGGGATGGACGTCGGCGTGGCTGGTGCTGGCGGTGCCGTGACCGTGGGTGGCTCCCGCCGGCCGGGACTGGGGGCGGCGGTCGTGGGCGATCAGGGTGTAAAAGGCCGGGACCACGAACAGCGTGAACAACGTGCCGATCGACATGCCGGTGGCGATGACGAGCCCGATGCTGAAGCGACTTTCCGCCCCGGCACCCGTCGCGGAGAGCAGAGGCAGCACGCCCAGCACCATGGCGGCGGTGGTCATGAGGATCGGGCGCAGGCGCACCCCGGCGGCGTGTTCCACCGCTTCGCGCACCGTCATGCCCTGCTCTTCCTGGAGCTTGTTGGCGAACTCGACGATGAGAATGCCGTGCTTGGTGATCAGTCCCACCAGGGTGATCAAGCCGACCTGGGTGTAGATGTTGAGCGTGGCGAAATTGAAGAAGAGAAAGACCATCGCGCCGGCGATCGAGAGCGGCACGGACATCATGATGATGAACGGGTCTCGGAAACTCTCATACTGCGCCGCGAGCACGAGGAAGATGACGACGACGGCGAGCACGAAAGTGCCCGTGAGCGAACCGCTTTCCTGCACGAACTGCCGCGACTCGCCCGCGTAGTCCACCGTGAAGCCCTGGGGGAAAGACCGGCTGGCCTCCGCCCTCAGCCAGTCGAGGGCCTGACCCTGGGAAACGCCCGGGGCGGGAAGAAAGGAGAGGGTGGCGGCGTTGAGCTGCTGAAAACGCCGAAGGTCGCGGGGCTGTACGCTCTCGGACAAGGTGGCGATGGTGGACAACGGAACGAGGGTCCCTTTTCCCGTTGAAATGTAGTAGGACGAAATCTGCTCCGGATTCAGGCGCGCAAGGCGCGTCACCTGGGGCGTCACCTTGTAGGCGCGGCCGTCGATCGCGAACCGATTGACGTAGCCGCCGCCGAGCATGGAACCGAGGTCCGCGCCGAGCTGTTGCATGGTGATGCCGAGCGCGGCCGCCTTTTCGCGATCAATGATGATCTCGGTCTGCGGCTGGTCGAACTTCAGATTGGTGTCACCAAAGAGGAACAACCCGCTCTGCATTGCCTTTTGCACGAGGTCGCTCGCGACCTCGCCCACGCGCTGCGGACTCTCGGTCGAGCCGACCACGAATTGAACCGGAAGCCCGCCAACGGCGCCGGGCAGGGAGGGACGGAGGAAGCCGGCGGACTTGGCGCCGGCGACCAGTCCCAGGCGTCCCTGAAGATCGACCAGCAGTTGCTGGGCGCTGCGCGTGCGCTGACTCCAGGGTTTCAGCCGCCAGCCGACGAAGGCGGTGTTGGGCGTGCCGCCGCGTCCGACGATCTGGAAAATTTCCGCGGTCTCGTCCGGGTAGGTTTTGCGGATGAGCGCGGTCACCTCATCGGCGTAGAGCAGGGTCTGCTCGACCGTGGCGTTCGGGGCGGTCTCCACCTGCATGAGCACAATGCCGCTGTCCTCGGCGGGGGCCAGTTCGCTCTTCGTCATCAGGAAGAACGGGATGATCGCGAGGAAAACCACGGCGGCCACGAAGAAGACTGCGGGACGGGTCTCGAGCGCGCGGTCGAGAAGGTATTCATAGCCCCGTTGCAAGCGGCCGAACGACCGGTCGAGAAAGGCCTCGAAGCCTCGGCGGTTGGGGTTGTGGCGCAGGATGCGGGAACACATCATCGGCGTGAGCGTGAGCGCGACAAAGCCCGAGATGATGACGGAGCCGGCCAGGGTGAAGGCGAACTCCCGGAACAGGGCGCCGGTGAGTCCGGACTGGAACCCGACGGGGGCGTAGACGGCGGCGAGGGTGATGGTCATCGCGATGACCGGTCCGACCAGTTCGTGGGCGCCTTTGATGGCGGCGTCAAAGGGGCTGAGCCCCTCCTCGATGTGCCGGTGGATGTTCTCGACCACGACAATGGCGTCGTCGACCACGAGGCCGATGGCCAGGACCATGGCGAGCAGGGTGAGCAGGTTGATGGAAAATCCCAGCGCCAGCATCAGTGCGGTGGCGCCAATCAGGGAGAGGGGAATGGCGACAATCGGAATCACCACCGAACGGAACGAACCGAGAAACAGGTAGATCACGATGATCACGATGATCATGGCCTCGATCAGGGTGGTCATGACCTCGTGGATTGAGTCGTTGATGAACTCGGTGAAGTCGGCCACGACCTTGCCTTCGAGTCCGGCGGGCAACTGGGACTGGATGTCGGGCATGACCTTGCGGACCCGGCCGATGACGTCGATGGAGTTGGCCGTGGGGAGCACGAAGATGCCGATGAACACGCCATTTTCGCCGGAGAACTTGACGTTTGAATTGTAGTCCTCCGCGCCGAGAACCACGTCAGCGATGTCCCGCAGCCGCACCTGGTCGCCATCCTGGTCGCGGATGACGATGTTGCGGAATTCCTCCACCGAACGCAGATCGGTGCGGGCGGTGAGGTTGATCGAGAGCATCGAGCCCTTGGTCTGGCCGACCGCGGAGAGGGAGTTGTTCGTGGCGAGGACGGAGCGAACCTGGGCGGGGCTCAGGTTGAGGGCGGCCATGCGGTCGGGCTTCAGCCAGATGCGCATGGCGAAGGTGCGCGCCCCGATGATGTCGGCCTTTTGCACGCCCTCGATGGTGGAGAGTTTGGGCTGCACCACCCGCGTCAGGTAGTCGGTGATCTGGTTGCCCTCGAGCGTGCTGCTGTAGAAGCCGACATAGGCGGAGGCGGTGGTCTCGCCGACGGAAACGTCGAAGACGGGATCCTCCGAGCCGGCGGGCAGTTCGCCGCGCACGCGGTTCACCTTGGCAGTGATCTGGGTCAGGGCGTCGTTGGGGTCGTAGTTCAGCCGCAACCGGGCGGTGATGGTGGCGGCGTTCTGCCGGCTGATCGATTCGACGTAGTCAATGCCGTCGGCCGAGGCGATCTCGCGCTCCAGCGGGGTTGTGACAAATCCACGGACCAGGTCGGCGCTGGCGCCCGGGTAGGCGACGCTGACGGTGACCACGGCGTTTTTGGTTTCCGGATACTGCCGGACCACGAGGGCCTGGATCGCCTGCCAGCCGATGATGAGGAGAAACAGGTTGACGACGGTGGCGAGCACCGGCCGCCGCACGAAAAGCTCGGTGAAATTCATGGCGGTTCAGCTTTCGGCCGGCTTCGGTGCGGGACTGTTGGAGGGCAGGGTCGAGTTGTCGACCTTCACCGCCGATCCGTTGCGCAGCTTCATCTGACCGGCGACCACCACATTCTCGCCGGGCTTGACGCCCTTGAGGATGCTCACCTGGTCGCCGCGCTTGGGGCCCACCTGGACAAAACGCTGGCGGGCGACCGACTGGGTTCCCGCAGGAGAGGTCTCCTCGACAATGACATAGACCGAATCACCATATGGACTGTAGGTGATGGCCGACGACGGAAGCACCAGCACGTCGAGTTTGCCCGGCAGCACCACCTCGACGCGTCCGAACATGCCCGGTCGGAGCTCCTCGCTGGTATTGGGAAAGACGGCGCGGACACGTACATTGCGCGTCTCGTCGTTCACCCGCGGGCTCGTCGCCTCGATGGTGCCTTCGAAGGAGCGCGGTTGGAAGGCGTCGACCGCCAGCCTGACGGCCAGCCCGGGTCGGATGAGCGGAATATCCTGCTGGGGAAGTCCGAAGTCGGCGTAGATCGGGTCGACGGCCTCGAGGGAAACGATGGCATCGCCCTTGTTCAGAAACTGCCCGGGATTGACCTCCCGCAGACCGAGGCGCCCGGAGAAAGGAGCGACGATCCGTTTCTTGGCCAGGGTGGCGCGCAGCACGGCGATGGCGGCCTGGCTCTCGGCGGACGCGGCCTCGGCGGCGTCCAGGTCGGCTTGGGTATTGGAGACCTGAGTACGAAGTTCGTGGGCTCGGTTCAGATTGACCGCGGCGAGTTTTGCCTGCGCCTCCAGACCCGCGAGTTGGGCGGTCTCCGTGCTGGTGTCCAGTTCGATGAGCACGTCTCCCTCCTTGACCTTGGCGCCGGACTCAAAGGCAATTCGCACGATGCGACCCTCGATTTCGCTGCGCAGGACCACGCCGCGGTAGCTTTGCAGGGAGGCGACGGCCTCAAGTGTGTTCTCCCAGGTCTCGCGGGAAGGCTGCATGGCCGCGATGGTCACCACCGGAGGCTTGCGGGCGGCGCCGGCGGCACGCGCGACTTTGATCGTGTAAGCCTTGTACCCGAAAATGGATCCGAACAGGGCTACAACAACGAGGGCGACCAGCAGGAAACGAATTTTCATGAAATCAGCGTGAAGGCGGAGAATGACAGATTCTCACAGTACGCTGGCCGGTTGCGATTCGGAAATATTTCCTAGCTCTCGCCGTTATGCGTCGAAGCTATCACGTCGCATGAAACCGATGCCTGCCGGCGCCGGGTGTCCTGAGGTCAGACTGCCGTCGGCTCGGAAAGCCCGGCGCCTGCGCTCAAGTGTGGATTTGCTTTTTGGAATATGTTTGATCCTAGTAGTTTAGGTACTAACTCAGCAAAATACCTAGGCGCACTCGTTATGTTGCCGGCGATTCGAGCCGAATTCCAAGTTACTATGCGTAGGTTGCTCCCCCACTTCGCTTTGCTTGGCTGTGTCCTGGTCCTGCCCGGAGGCCTTGGGGCGGAGCACCGCCCGGACAACGAGGGGCCGCGCGTCGGACTCGACCTGTCGGTGGACGCCGCCGCAGGGGTGCGAGGCGGCGCGGCGCGGGGTGAGTCCTTGCATGGCTTGATGTTGGGTCGCGTGGAGGGCTCCCGGGCTGTCGGCAGTGCCGGCACGGAGCTGGGCTATTTTGGCAGCGTCCTCGGGTTGCGCGGCCGCGGTCCGACAGGGAAGTACCTCGGGGACTTTCTGGCGGCGAGCAACAGCGAAGGATTTGAAAGTCTGCGGCTCTATTCCTGGTGGGCCGAACTGGCTTCGCCCCACTGGTCCTTGAGGGTGGGGGCCCTGCTGGCGGACGAGGAATTCCTGGGGACCGAGGCCGGAGGGGCCCTGATCAACTCCGGGTTCGGCTGGCCGGCCTTTGTTTCCGGCAACACGGTCAACACCGGACCGGCCTTCTTTGCCGCGGCCCCCGGGGCCCGGGTGGCCTGGACGCCGGCGCCGGGCCTCACCTGCCAGATTGGTGTTTACGATGGCGATACATTTGACTCGGCGGACGGAGACCCGGCGGTCAACCGCCATGGCCTGCACCTGGGGCTGGGCGGCCGGCAGGGCTGTTTCATCATCAGCCAGGTGGCCTTCACGCCGGAGTCCCGGCCCTGGCGCGCGCTGGGCGGGGCGTGGTGGCACACGGGCGATTTCTCCGACCTGCTGCGCGACGACTCCGGAGCACCCTCCGCCCTGTCCGGACGCGAGCCGCGCCTTCACTCCGGCAATGGCGGGCTCTTCGTTGCCCTTGAGCGCACCTGGGGTGGCCCGGGTTCAGCGGGCTCCGTGGATGCCCACATCCGGCTGGGAACGTCACCGGAAAATCGCAGTGCCGTGGCCTGGGCGGCGGATGCGGCGGTTGCCTGGCGCGGGCCGTTTCCCTCCCGCGGTGACGACGTGCTGGCGGTTGGACTGACCGAGGCGCGCTTCAGTGATGACCTGGCAACGGCCTCACGCCTGGCGAGTCC
>JAEUGZ010000409.1 GCA_016794725.1 Opitutaceae bacterium
AGGCCGCCTTGAAGCGCTGGGTTGACTCCGGATTTCCGAGGAGGGTGCCGTCGAGGTCGGAGCTGAACATCCGCACCGGCAACGCCGTCGTATCGCGGGAACTCATGACACCTCCCCGGTCGCTGCAGCCGTTCGATGGCGCAATTGGTCACCCAGTCCGCTGGTGCGTTGGCCGGCGCGACGCTTGAACACGCGCTGGAAGAAGGTGTTGTTCGGCACCAGGACCGTATCCTCTGGCGAAACCTGAAGGGTGGTAAAAATGAGGCTGAGGTCCACCACCCGTCCCTTGACATTGTCGACAGGCAGCTCGATTTCATCGCCAATCGAGAAGGGCTTGAAGACCACCAGCACAAACGTGCAGAGGAAGTTGCTCAGCACACTCCAGACCGCCACGAAGCCGATCGCCACCAGTCCGAGCAACGAGCCCAGCAAGGCAAGGATCGTTCCGAGCTGGAAGCCCCAGAGCCCCAGCACCAAGGCTGCAGCCACCACGAGGATACCGTACCGGAGCACAATTCGAACCGGCGCCAGAGCGAGGCGCGGCAGTCCAGCCCACTGCGCGAACAGGAGGATCCTGCCGCGCAATCCCACGAACAGTGTCAGCGCGAGCGTGGCGATCACCGCGGTCTCGATCAGGCGAACCACCGTGTCTTTGTCGAAATAGTTCATAGCGTGAGTTTGGGTTGGAGGAGGTGGACTCAATCCCCGTCATTCCAGGGCTCGTCCCATTCGTTGTCGGTGAAGGCGAGCGCCGTGGCGCGCTCCTCGACCAGGCTCGTCAACTGCTGGGCAATGCCCGTCCAGGTGAAGAGACTGCGGGCCTTGTGGGCGCCCATGCGACTGAGGCGATGCGCCAGCCGCGGGTGACGCAGGATCTTCACAATCGAAATGCCGAGGTCCTCCTTGTCGAACGTATCGGCATAAAGCGCATGCCGCCCGAATGTCACTGCCCGGAACAGTCCGCCATGGGTGGTGATCACCGTGGGGGTGCCACACGCCATGGCCTCGATGGCCGTCATGCCGAACGGCTCATAGCGGCTGCTGAGGACGAAGGCATCGGCGGCGCGGTAATGGTCCGCCAGATCGGCGTCGGCAACAAATCCGCTGAATTTCACCCGCTCCGCCAGCCCGAGTTCGACGGCCTGCCGTCGGAGCGCATCCAGCAAAGTCTGCTCGTGGGTGTTCATGCCCGTCCCACCGACGGCCAGGTGCAATACCGCATCGGGAATCCGGGTGGCCACGACCGAAAAGGCATCGATCAGCAGATCATACCCCTTGTTGCGGGCCAGTCGGCCGATGGCCAGGATCACCTTTCCCTCATAACCGAGACGGCTCCGAATCGCCTGCCGGGATGCGGCACTGACCGGAAAGAACCGGTTGTCGTCATATCCGGGGGGAATCATCTTCACCTGCTCGGCCGGCGCACCGTACTCCTTCACAATCATGTCGAGCTGATCCGGCGTCGTGGCGATGACCTCGTCGCAATTGCGGAAGAGGAGGATCTCCTCGTTGATGCGCTGGGTGAAGTTGTACTTCTTCTCAAATGACGCGGCATCCGCGGGAAAGTCCCGCTCCATCAGCTGCTTTTTCCACAGTCCCAGGGAGTGAGGGGTGTGCACATGCGGTACATCCAGCGCCTCGGCGAGTCGCTGCGTCGCAAATCCCGCGTCCCAGTAGTGACTGTTGAAGAACTGGTACTTCAGCCCCTGGCGCTGGATAAAGCGCAGGGCATGCTCCGACCATTCGTTCAGGTGACGAACGAGGTACTCCTTGTCGAGGAAGTTGCGCCCCCCGCAGGGAACGCGCAGCACACGGACGCGTTCATTGACCACGTCCATCGCCGGCTGGTCCTCAAACTGGCGTGTCCAGATATCGACATCGAAACCGAGTTGGGCGAGCTTCTTGGACAACTCGAGTACATAGACCACCTGGCCGCCGGTATCCGCCGCACCGAGCGGAGGCTCGGCGGCGACATAACCGTGGGTGGACACCATCCCAATGCGCGGGAGCGCAGACTCAGGAAGAACAACAGACATGACATCCTTGGGTTTTGCCGCCGCAGGCTGTGAGTCGCAGGCGATGGCAGGTTGCGTTTTCACGGCCAGGGCCGCGGTGCACCGGAGAATCCGGCACAACTGACGCCGCTCATGTCACCAAACCAGTTCAGCAACACTGCAAACCAGCGTTGCCAGAGATGAGCGACCCCGGGACAAGAGAACAACGCTTGCGGCAAAGTCCAAGGATTTTTTTCCGGCGCGTTCCTGCGCTCGCACCGGTTCCGGTAAAAAAATGACGCTTATCCCTGAAGCTGAGTGACTGGAGGTAGTTCCACGCAAGTGCGAACCACAGCCGGTGGATACGGGCGGGATCGAGATGGAACCCCTCCGACCGCTATCGTCCGCCGGAATCTCCGCGCCTCACTCGCGCCCAAACCGGGCGATCGTCACCAGGCGAGGCTGCGCCTCACGCGTCGCGAGGCGAGTTCTCACCCGCCGGAGCGACCTCATCCACAGCTTCGGAAAAGCGGTAGCCGATGCCTGATTCCGTCTTGAGATAGCGAGGGCGGTCGGGGGTGGACTCGATTTTCTTCCGCAGGTTGGTCATGTTGACGCGGAGGTAATGGGTATCGGCCGCGTGGCCGGGTCCCCAGACTTCGGTCAGCAGGTGGCGGTGGGTGACCACCTTGCCGCGATGCTGCAGCAGCAGGCGGAGAACGGCATACTCCTTCGCAGCCAGGTGCACCTCGACGCCCGCCTTGGTCACAAGTCGCTTGGTAAAATCGACGACCACATCCCCGAATTGCTCCACCTTGGTCGTTGGACTCGTCTGCGTGCGACGCAGCAATGCCCGCATCCGCGCGAGCAATTCACCCCCGCCAAACGGTTTGGTGAGGTAGTCATCCGCCCCGGCATCGAGGGCAGCGATCTTGTCCGTCTCCTCCCCGCGCACCGACAGGATCAGCACGGGCAACTGCGTCCACTCCCGCAACCGGCGCAACACCTCCAGCCCGCTCATGTCCGGCAGTCCCAGGTCGAGGATGATCGCATCGGGGTGACGCACCACGGCCTCGTTCAATCCCAGCGACGCCGTCTCGGCTTCACGCACGCCATACCCGGCCGAGGCGAGCGTAAGCCGCAGGAGGCGCCGAATCTGAACTTCATCATCAATGACAAGGATGTCGGGAGCGTTCATCGCGGCGGTCTACTCCTTTGGCACCGCGCTGTGCTCCGCAAGCGGCAAATAGACGGTGAACACCGCGCCCCCTCCGGGATTCTCGCCGGCCACCACTTCACCGCCCTGGGCCGAAACAAAACCGCGGATGATGGACAGCCCCAGTCCGAGTCCACCGGCCTTCGCCGCATCTCCCCGCTGAAACTTCTTGAACAGCCGGTCGCGCATCTCCTGGGGCAGACCGGGACCCCGGTCCGCAACGGTGAAGAAGACGCGGCTGCGTGCCCCATCCACCCCGGCCGCAAGGAACACCGGCGTGCCCGGCGGGGTATGCAACGCGGCGTTGAACAGGAGATTGGTGATGACCTGCTCCATCAGGGCAAAATCCGCACGGAAAAGGGGCAGGTCCGGAGGAAGCGATGCCTCGAAGGGGTGTCCCGCCAGGGCGTCGCGGGTTGCGTCCATCGCCGCATTGACGAGGTCCCGCCCATCGCACCAATCCAGTCGCGGCCTGAGGGCGCCTGATTCGAGCCGGGTCTGATCGAGCAGATTGTTCACGAGGCGGTTCAGACGACGCGTGGCGGTCAGGATCTCGCCCGTCAGCTGTTCCCGCGTTCCCTCATCCGCGCCGCGCAGGTTTTCCGCCGCGCTGTGCAGCACGGCGAGCGGCGTCTTCAACTCATGGGAAACCCCATCGAGCAAGGCGCGGTGCAGTTTCTCCGACTCCGCGAGGAGTTTCTCACGCTCGCCCGCGCTTCGCGCCTCCTCGGCTTCGACCAGGAGCGCGAGCTGCGCCCCAAAGGACTCGACCAGATCGCGCTGCGCCAGGGTGAGCGTCACCTCGCCCGAGACTCGAATCACCAGCACCCCAAGCACGACATGCTCGCGCACAAGCGGCACGTGAAATCCCTCGGCCGAGGGCAGGGTGTCGGTGAATCGTCCGGCCTTCTTTCGGTTGCGCCACACCCAGTCGGCCACTCCGCGTTCCTTGTCGGTCAGTCGCAGCGAACCGGCATAGTGAGGCGTCAGCACCGCATCCTGGGGGCCGCCCAGCAGAAGGGCCGACTCGGCCTCGAACAGGGTGTCCGCCTGGCGGAGTGCGGCGAAGACCCCTTCGTCGAGGGAATGCGCCGCGCTCAGGGCCTGGGTGAGGTGAAACAACGCCATCGCCCGCTCCTCGCGCAGACGCTCATGCCGCTCCTGGGCCCGTATCCGCGCCGTCAGTTGTCCTGTGATCAGCGCCACCAGGATGTAGGTCACGAACATCATCCCATCCTCGAACTTCTCGATTCGAAACTGGTACAGCGGGGGAATGAAGAAGAAATTCCACAGGAGTGCACTTCCCACCCCGGCACTCAGGACCGGCCACCGCCCGACCCTCAGGCTGAGCGTGATGATGGCGAGGAGGTAGAACAGTCCGATTGCAACATAACCGGAATAGGTCACAGCCGCCACGCCGGCCAGGGTCACCGCCGTCAAGGCCGCCAGGACCTCCACGAACTCGCGGGAGGAGGAACGCTCGGGCGGCTGCCATTCGAAACGCACCCCTCCCCTGCCCGCCGCGCGCTCGGCG
>JAEUGZ010000411.1 GCA_016794725.1 Opitutaceae bacterium
GCTGAATTTCGGGGAAAACATGCTCGGGGCGGGATTTGCCGGTGTCTACTACCGCGCCTTTCGGCGATCCCCCCCGGGTTGGACGCACGCGGCCTGGGGTGGGGCGCCGGCGACCGCGGCCTGGATCCTGAACCGGCTCAATGGTGATCCTTACAGCGTCGGTGCTCATGCCTACGACCTCTATGAGCATGGGGGAGACTGGTGGCTGCGTGAAAAACTCGCGGATGCGGCCTTCGTCCACACCTCGACGGAAATGGCCGCCCGCACCCTGCGGGAGCGGGGCGTGGCCCCGGATCGCATTCATGTGATTCGGCGCGGGCTGGACCGGTTCCCGCCCTTCAAGGAGCTCCGGCCGGACCGGCGCAGCCTGCGGCTGGTGTGCATTGCCCGGCTGGTGGAGAAGAAAGGACTGGATCAGCAGCTCGACTTGTATTCGAAGGCGCATGACGCTGGCCTGACCATCGAAGTCCGCATTCTGGGCGACGGACCGTTGCGCGGCGATCTCGAGCGCCAATGCCTCCGGCTTGGTCTCGCCGGTCGGGTTCGGTTTCTGGGACACTGCTCGCAGGAGACCGTGTGGGAATCCCTCGCCTGGGCCGATGCGCTGGTCCACACGGGAGTGGTGGCAGCCAGCGGGGACCGTGACGGATTGCCCAATGTGATTCCGGAGGCGATGAGTGCAGGCACCCTGGTGGTGACCTCTCCCGCGGCCGCCACCACCGAGGCGGTGATGAATGAAGTCACAGGACTGGTGGCCCGTCTCGAGCGGCCCGAGGAGTGGCTGGAGGCATTCCGTCGCATCGCGCTCGGCGCAGACGAGCCGCTGAACACCCTGCGCGCCGCGGCGCGCCGATGGGTCGAAACCGAGTTCGACGCCCATCGCAATGCGACCCGCCTGCGCGCATTGTTTGCCGCCGGCATGGAGGCAGGCCGTGCGGTATCGTCGCCGGTGGGTTCAGTGACATCTGGGTGACGATGATCTACTTTGACACCACGCAGGCGGGATCGGCCCGGCACGCCTCGGGGCTCAACCGCGTCAGCACCCGGCTTCGGGCCGAGGGGGGGACGGCCTTCACGCCGATCGCGTGGCCCACGTGGTCGCGGACGGTGGAGCCGAAGGACTGGTTCCTGACGACCGAACTGTTTTCGGAGGCCGAGCGACCGGGTTTGAGCAGGTGGATGCGGCGAAGGCCGTGCCGGTTCGCGGCGGTGTTTCATGATGCCATACCCCTACGGTATCCGGACATCACCTGGCCCCGCAGTGTGGCGCGGCATCCTGGCTACATGAGCCTGCTGGCGGAATTTGACCGGGTGCTGGCCGTTTCGGAGGCCAGTCGCCGCGACCTTCTTGGTTTCTGGCGATGGCAGGGACTACGGCCGCGCGCCGAAGTCACGGTCATTGCCTTGGGGGCGGATGGTGTCGCGGGCGCACGCGTCGCCCCCCCGGATTCTGCCCCGGGACCCCGGTTTCTGTCCGTCGGCATCCTTGAACCGCGCAAGAATCAGGCGTTTCTCCTCGAAGTCGCGGAACGACTTTGGCGGGAGCGCGTGGTGTTTGCGCTGCACCTGGTGGGACGGGTCAATCCAGCGTTCGGACGACCGGTGCTCAGGCGCATTCGTGACCTTCAGGCGCGGTTTCCCGGCTTGCTGGAGTACCACGGTGCGGCGGATGACGCGACGCTCACAGCGCTCCATCGTCGGGCCAGGGCCACCCTGTTCGCGACCCGCGCGGAAGGGTGCGGCCTGCCGGTGCTCGAGTCACTCTGGCAGGGGGTCCCCTGCCTGTGCAGCGACCTTCCCGTGCTCCGCGAAAATGCCGGGGGTGGCGGCTGTCGCGCGTTGCCGCTGGACCAACCCGACGCCTGGGCGGCGGCGATTCGCGAGCTGGCCGGTTCCGAGTCCGCCTGGTGTGAACTGGCCGGACAGATACCGGGCCGCCGACTGCCGCGCTGGTCGGAAACGGCCGCGACGCTGGTGGCTGCGTGTGACGAATTGCACGGCGGAAGGGTCGCGACTTGACCGGGAGCGGGATCGGAGGAGACTCCGCATTCCCATGAGTTACCAAGGCCTCGGTACCAAAGCTCTGCATGCCGGCCAGGTGCCGGACCCCACGACCGGCTCCCGCGCCGTTCCGATCTATCAGACCACCAGCTATGTGTTCCGCGACACCGAGCACGCCGCGAACCTCTTTGCGCTGAAGGAGCTGGGGAACATCTACACCCGGATCATGAACCCGACGACGGACGTGCTGGAGCAGCGCCTCGCCGCACTCGAAGGCGGGAGCGGAGCCCTCGCCCATGCCTCCGGCCAGGCCGCGATCACCGACGCGATTCTCAACATTGCCGGCGCCGGCGACCACCTCGTATCTGTCGCCCAGCTTTATGGCGGCACGTATAATCTGTTTCACTACACGCTCCCGCGTCTGGGCATCGAGGTTTCGTTTGTCGACGCCCAGGACCCCGATGCCTTTCGACGGGCCCTGCGGCCGAACACCAAGGCGTTCTATGGCGAGGGGCTCGGCAATCCGGCGTTGAACATCTTCCCGTTTGAGGAAGTGGCGAAGATCGCCCGCGAGGCAGGAGTGCCGCTCATCATCGACAACACCTGCCTCACCCCCATGTTGAACCGTCCGATCGAATGGGGCGCGAATGTGGTGGTGCACTCCACCACCAAATATGTGGGCGGGCATGGCACCTCGATCGGCGGCATGGTCGTCGACGGAGGCAATTTTGACTGGGGCCAGGGGCGGTTCCCAGGCTTCACCCAGCCGGACCCCAGCTACCACGGGCTGGTGCACTGGGATGCTTTTCGCAGTTTTCCCCCGGCGGGCGGGGCCAATGTGGCGTACATCCTCAAGATGCGGCTTCAGCTCCTGCGCGACGTGGGAGCGTGTCTTTCTCCCTTCAATGCCTTCCTCATGCTTCAGGGGTTGGAGACGCTCCACCTGCGCATGGCCCGGCTATGCGAAAATGCGCAGCAGGTGGCGGAGTGGCTTTCGAATGAACCCAAGGTGGAGTGGGTCAACTACCCGGGACTGCGCAGCAGTCCGAATCACGAGGCGGGACGCAAGTACCTGACCGGTGGGTTCGGCGGTTTGGTGGGCTTTGGAGTGAAGGGTGGCTTTGCCGCCGGCCGGACCCTGATCGAGAGTCTGAAGCTGTTTTCCCACCTGGCCAATATCGGTGACTCCAAGAGCCTCGCCATCCATCCGGCGAGCACGACCCACAGCCAGCTCAGTGCAGACGAGCAGCGCAGCTCGGGGGTTTCACCGGATTACGTGCGTCTGTCACTGGGGACAGAAGACTTTTCCGACCTGCAGCGGGATCTCGAGCAGGCGTTCGCGAAACTTTGATTCCGGTTGAGCGACGGTCCGGCCGTTCGAACCGCTCGGCGGGACCGTCTACATGCGCTTGACCGCGTAGGCCATGGCCTCGCCGATGCGGTCGAGTTCCTCCGCGCTGTGCATGGCGGAGACCGCAGTGCGGATCAGGTCCTTGCCCGGAGGGACCGCCGGGGCGATCGACATGACAGTGAACACGCCCTTTTCGAGCAAGGCGCTCCAGAACCGGTAGGCCATTTCACGGGAGCCGAGCACAATGGGCACGGCGGGCGTGGCGGTGTCCCACGTATCCAGACCGAGCGACTTCAGCATGGCGATGTAGCGTCGCGTGTTCACCCAGAGTTTTTCCAGGTGCTGCGGTTCGGTCTGCATCAGTTCGAGCGCCGCACGCGCGGCGGCCGCCTGGCTGGGGGCCAGTGCGGCGGAGAAGATGGTCTGCTTGGAATGAGTCCGCAGGTACTCGATGGTGTCCTTCGTCCCGGCGACAAACCCCCCGGTGCTGGCGAGTGACTTGGACAGGCTGCCGCACACAAGGTCGATTTTGTCGTTCAGATTGAAGTGATCGACCGTGCCGCGTCCCTGCCGGCCCAGCACGCCAAAGCCGTGGGCATCGTCCAGGACGGTGAAGCAGTCGTACTGATGGCCCAGTTCAACCAGTTCCGGAAGGCGGGCCACATGGCCCTCCATCGAATAGACTCCTTCGATCACCAGCATCTTGGCCACCTGGGGATCCGCGGTTTCCAAAACCTGCCTTAGGTCATCCGGATTGTTGTGGGAAAATCGCTCTACGGTGGCGTGGGAAAGCCGGATTCCATCCCAGAGACAGGAGTGGAGATTTTTGTCGGCCAGGATCAGGTCGCCCTTTTGAGCAAAGCCCGCCACGCTCGACATAACGGAAAGGTAGCCGGCGGAATGAACGTGGCAGGCTTCGCGACCGAGGAAAGCTGCCAAGGCCTCTTCGAGTTCCAGGTGAAAAGTCCTCGACCCATTGGACGGACGGGCGCCGGTGGTGCTGGTACCCCAGACTGTCACTGCAGCCCTGGCCGCCTCGATCACCTTGGGATGGAAGGAGAAGCCAAGGTAGTCGTTGCTCGACAGCATGATCATGTCGCGGCCGTTCAGTCGCACGGTGGTGCCGGACTGAGCCTCCATGGCGTGGTAGTAGGGCGCATACTTCAACCGCATTTTGGTCGCGTAGTCGTCGCGACAGCGTTCGAGCAACGCTTTCTTGTTCTTGTTGAAGAGAGAGAAAGCCATGAAGGGAAGAGCCTGCCGGGAGTCGGTCGGGCTGGCAAATCGTTTCCGGTCACCGCTTCGACCGCACCGGCAGCCCCCGCATCCACGCGAGGAGGTCGGTCGCATGGTCCCCCCAGGTTCGCAGTCGACGACCCCGGGCTTGGGTTGCCAGGGCCTCGCGGTGGGCAGGCCGCTGCAGGAGCGACTCCAGCCCGCGGGCAAGCGATGTAGAATCGACGGACTCCAAGGTCAGGCATCCCCCGGCGCCCGCGGATTCTCCCAGCGCCCCGCGCGCGGAACAAACGCAAGGTTTTCCGTAGCTCAGACTTTCGAGCACCGGAAGCCCAAAGCCCTCCATCAGCGAAGGATAGACCGTAAAGCTGCACTCGTGATACGCGGCGCTGAGCGTGGCATCGTCGACGGGGCCGTCGTAGCGCAGCCGCCGGCCCGTGGTTTGAAGGTGGCGGACGCGGGCGAGTACGGGGTTCTGTCCGGGGGAGGGCGCCATTCCGATCAGGCGCAGTTCAAAGTCGAGACCGCGGCTCCAAAGTGATTCGCACGCTTCCAGCAGAGCGTCGTGATTCTTACGCCCCTCGAAGGTGCCCACGCAGAGCACGACCGGGAGGGCGGTTGCCCGGGCGAGGGACGGGTCTTTGCGCGGTGCATCGATGCCCAACGGGATGCACACAAGGGGCGGCGTGGGTTTCACCTCGAGCCACTGCCACCACTCGTGCAGCGCCACCCGCGAGTCCTCCGAGACTGCGGCCACACCGTCAAAATCCAGCAGGTCCCGCAGGTAGCCGGGGAATCGTGCCACGGTTTTGGTCGGTGTCAGCTCCGGCAGTTTGAGCGCGATGGCATCGTGAAACAATGCGACCCGGGGACCCCGGACTGTCGTCGCGAGGAAAGGAAAGGCAGCCGCCACCTGCGTCGAAAAGATCTCCGGCACAATCAAGCCGGAGGCGGAGGGCATTTCGGTGACGACGCGGGCGCTGCCGCGACGGAGCCAGCCACGCACGCGTTGTCGCCAGGTCCAGGATGCACTCCGACGGCGTCCGGGCTCCTCCTGGTCGAGCTGCTTGCGTTCGTCCTCGGCCAGGGGGCGCCACGATTGTTCAAAGGGATCCCAGGTGATGGGGAATCCGCCTGGTTCGGCGGGCAGCGACTGCAGGAGCCGGCGGCACACGCGCTGCACGCCGGTGCGGGCCTGCGTGTGACTCGTGTGAGAGGTGTCGACGAGAATCACGAGGAGGAGCGCGGACAAGGTGGAAGGCTCGCGGCGGACGTCCTCCCGGGTGGAACGGCAGAGCATTCGCAGCGAATACAGCCGGGAAAGGGGCGTGCTTCTGTCACCAGAAAATACATATCCAGGCTCATTCCATCATTGCATGGCCACCGCTTCCAAACGGCGGCGGTAACGTGCTCCAATCACCGACGGCGACAGGCGCTCCTCTACCCGCAGGTGGGCGGCCGTGCCGATTTTCCGGCGCAGCACCTGGTCCTGCGCGACCCGGAGCATGAGTTCGGCGGCGAAGGATACATCCGGATCCGCCCACTGCTGGCCACGTGCGTAGGGACCGTGCGAGCGCTCGAGCGTCACCAGCTTCGCCGGCACGGGCAGGGCACACTCTGCGTCGGCAAATTCGCGCGTCGCTGACCAGTCCGTGGTGATCACCGGCTTGCCAAGGTGCATGCACTCGGCGACGGCGAGCCCGAAACCTTCCGCCCGGTGCAGGCTGACAAAGCAATCGCACACCGCCTGCAGGCAGGTGAGATCGGCACGGCTCAGGGTCTCGGTGATCAGCACCGTTCCGGGAAGGTCTGACAGGCGGGCGCGCAGAGCGGCCAGATCGACTTCGTTGCCCGCGATCGAATGCACCTTGATCACCAGCCGCGCGCCCGTCCGGTGCAGTCCGCCGTTCCGGAACGCGTCAATGGCAGCCTGAGGGTTCTTCCGCTCCGAGTAGCTGTTCAGGTCGTAGAGCACCAGGAACAGGAATGCGTCCTGTGGCAGACCGAGCCGGGCACGGTGCTCTGCGACACTTCCAGCCGGGCGTGGGACCGACACGGCGTGCGGCATGGAGAGAACGGGCACGGGCGCCTTGAAACCAATGGCGTCCCGGGTGAACTCGCTCGGGCACCAGATTTCGTCAAAATAGTCAAAGCAGGGAAGCCATGCGTCCGGAAATTCCGGCAGTTCCCAGGCCCAGTAGCCGATGTTGTACCGACCCTGTCGCAGTTCTCGACCGTGGTGATGATCAATGTCCCGCGCAGCCGGTGGATCGAGATGAAAGAGGGTGATGCCGTGAGGTGCGGCCGTCCCAAGTCGGTCGGCAAAGGTGAGGTCGCCCCGGCGATTCTTGCAGGGAAGGCGCAGGTCGATCAGGGCGGCCGGCAGGCTCGCAGCGTCGGCGGCTCGCACCATGCAGCGGGCGCTTTCGCCCACACCGAGGTCTGCCGTCAGAAACCCTGCAATATTGATCGCCAACTTCAGGTGTGCACGCGCGAACCCGGTCGCGAAGGGAGCGTGACGGTTGGTGAAGTCGTAGACGATTTCACCGTTGCCCGTGAGGAGTCGAAGCAGCCGGAGACGGCGGTTCCTGGCCTGTGTGCGAAACCGCTGGAGGAACCCGAGTCCAGTCACTCGCCCGAGCCAGGCCAGTGTATTGGTCAATTGAACACCCTCGAGACTGAGTTCGATGGTGGTGCCCATTGTTTCCACGGATTCGGTAAGCGGAATCTCGATCGACCAGGGGCCCAAGGCCGGGGTGACGCGACCCACCCACCGGCCGTCCACCTTCACCCTCAGGCCGGGCTGTGCTGACGCGGGATGGGTGGCTGTATCCGGGA
>JAEUGZ010000449.1 GCA_016794725.1 Opitutaceae bacterium
TGACCCACAGATCCCGCAAATAAGCGTATCCCTTTACAGGCGGGGTCGCCGACTGCGAGGATGGGCGTCGCAGCCACACGACGAACGCCAGTGGCAAGACCGGCTGGTCCCGTCGCGGCCTCATCGAGGCCGCCTACCACCGGAACGCAGGCATTTCCAGCGTCCAATCGTTGGGCTGACGCGCAGGCAGGGCTCGCGGGTCTCTGGTCTGAAATGCTACGGCTAGGGGACACCCGTCGGCGCCGGGGTGGCGAGACCCCAGGGCGAAAACGTGAACAACACGCCCAGCCAGACCACCGCGAGCGCGAGCAGGGTGACCCGGTAAATGAGTGTCTCACCGGGACTCATCGCCACCCGGGCCGCGACCGAGCCGATCCGGGCAATCTCGTCCGACTTTGATGAGTCGCCTCGACCGAGGCTGAACAAGGCCATCACCCCCGCGCAGATCAGAGTGATGACAAAGCCGCAATTCAGAGCGCTGCGCAGGTAGCGGGGCAACGTAGCGGACACGTCCGGCGAGCCAAGGGCCCAGAATGCCAGCGCGCCCAGTACCGTGCCGGTGACGAGCGTGGCGGTCGCTCCCCGCGCCGAGGCTCGTTTCGTGAAAATGCCGGCGACCACGCACACAAAGACCGGTGGCGCCAGCAGCGACCAAAGCTGCACCAGGTAGCCGAAGACTCCTCGGAATTTTTTGATCTCCGGAGTCAACGCCACGCAGAGCAGCAGAATGCCAACCATGATGCCGCGCCCCAGCCGTACGCGGACGCGGTCGTCCAGCCGTGGAGCGAAGCGCTGGACAAAATCAAAGCTGACCAGCGAGGCTGAGGCCGACAATCCCGCAGCCACGGTGCCAAGAATCGCCGCCAGGAGACCTGCGAGCACCAATCCGGCGAGCCCGGGCGGCACGTGACTTGCCACCAGCCGGGCGTAGGCCTGGTCCGGATGCGCGAGGCCGGGCAGCAGCTTTGCGGCGATCACGCCCGGCGCCGCGATGATGAACAGCGCCAGCACCTTGAGGAACGCGGCAAAGAGCGCGCCCATCTTCGAGTGATAGACACTGCGCGCCGCAAGCGCCCTCTGCACGTAGTCGTGGTCGGTGCAATGTCCGTGCACCCCCAGGATCATCGCCCCCGTCAGGATCGGCAGCCAGCCAAAGGCATGGTCCCACGGCTGGACCACCGACCAGAGGCTGCGTCCGTCCGCGGCGTAGCTGGGCAGAACCGCAGTCCAGCCGCCGGCGGCGGACAGACTGACCACAAAGGTAATGACTCCTCCCCCCACCAGCAACGCCGCCTGAAACAGATCCGTCCAGAGCACCGACCGCAATCCGCCCGCCACCGTGTAGGTGCCGGCTGCCACGGCAATCGCCGCGACCGCGAATCCGAAGTGAACCGTGGAACCGGTGCCGAACAGGTCGGTCAGGACCGTCGCCCCGGCGTAAAGCGCAGTGGCGATGTTCGCGGCGATGATCATGACGATATTGATCGCCGATACGAACAGGCGCGCCCCTGAGCTGTACCGTCGCTCGAAAAACTCCGGGGCGGTGCGCAGTTTCAAGGACAGGTAGACGTCGACGAAGAAGACCGCGAGCAACGCAAAACACAACGCGCCCACCAATTGGAATGCGCCCGCCGCCAGCCCAATCGTGTAGGCCAACCCGGCCTGCCCAACAAACTGCTGGCTCGAAATATTGGCTGAAAACATCGACGCTCCGATCATGGGCCAGGTCGCCTCGCGATCCGCCAGGAAGAGCGACTCGGCACTGCCGATTCTCCGCCGCCCGAACCAGATCCCCAGCCCGATCGTGAGGAGGAAGTAGGCCGCCACGATGCCGGCGTCCAAAGCCGTGATGGAAAGTGCACTCATGCCGTCTGTCCGCTCAGGTCACCCGCTGGCTGCGTTTCCCGCAACCACCGATCGCCGGCATCCGTCTGCCAGGCGCGGAGCTGCCCCCACAGGTGTTCGATCCGCTTCGCCTGCTGGGGACCCGCCGCGAGGTTGTGACACTCGTGCGGGTCGCGGGTGAGGTCGAACAGCTGTATCCGCTCTGTCTTTCCCACCCGGTACACCACCAACTTCCACCGTCCGTCGGTGACCATGCGCTGCCCGGCCATGTAGGCCGCACCAAGGGTGGTCCGGACCGCGGTCGCACCCGACGCCCAGCCGGGCACCAGGCTGCGGCTGTCCAAACCCCCGGGCACCGGCACTCCGGTGAGCTCGCACAGGGTCGCGTACAGATCGAACGCATAGCCGAGGCCGTCGTGGCGCGCGCCACCGGGAATACCTGGGCCGCAGAGTATCAGGGGAACGCGCACGCTATGCTCGTAGAGGTTCTGTTTGCCGAGCAAACCATGGCTGCCAAGGGCAAGTCCATGATCGGAGAGGTAAACGATCAGGGTGTTCGCGTCCTGTCCGGTTTCCTTCAGCGCCCGCATCAGCCGGCCGATGCCGGCGTCGTGGTGAGAAATCATGCCGTAGTAATCCGCCAGATGACTCCGCACCTGGTCGGGGGACAGAGGCCGCTCGATCAGGCATTCGTCACGGATGGCCAGCTCCCCGTTGTCGAATGCGTGCTCCGTCTGGAAATTGGGCGGCAGGGGGAGCGAGGCAGGGTCGTAGTGTTTCCGATACTCGTCGGGTGGAGTCCGTGGGTCGTGGGGCGAAGTCAGCGCCACCCAGGCCAGGAAGGGCCGGTCGCGGGCCCGCGACCGGATGAATTCTTCGGCCGCCCCGCAAAAGAGATCCGTCGAGAACCCTGGCCCGGAGTGCTCGGGGGCGCCCCGGCGAATCTCCTCCAGATCGCGCACCGGCACGTGCTCATGGTCACACATGCCACCGTGGAAGATCTGCCGGCCGCGTTCGAACGAGCGCAGCAGCGCGGGCAGGTCATTGTGCCATTTTCCGGTGAAGAAGGTCTCGTAGCCCGCGAATCGAAAGTGTTGAGGCAAGGTGCGCGCCAGCGACGGGATCCGCACCTCGTAGGGGGGATTCCGGATCAGGCGGGGAGCGGCGTCCGCCCGAAATGGAAAGAGACCGGTCAGCAGCGAGGCCCGCGACGGCGAACACACCGCCGCCATCAAGCCGCCGGCGGTGTTGATCCGCGTCAGCGTGGTCCCCCGGCGCACCAAGTCGTCGAGGTGCGGGGTGCTGACGGCGGGGTGTCCAAGCGCACCGATCGCGTCCGCCCGATGGTCATCGGCCATCACGAGCAGGATGTTGGGCGGCGACACCCGCGGTCTCGGAGCGTGCGGGTCAGAAGAGGGGGGTGGAGTTGGAAGCTCAGCTCCAAAGGACATTTCGCGAGCATTGACCCCCTTCTGCGGGCACTTCAAAGCATAGTCTACTCAAACGTTAAAGTGAACTGGCAACCCCGCCCCACCCTCAAGGCCATCGCCGAGGCCACCGGTCTCAGCATCGCCGCGGTTTCCATGGCCCTGCGCGACCACTCGTCCCTGCCGGCGGCGACCATCGCCCGGGTCAAGAAGGCGGCGCAGGCGATGAACTACACGCCCAATCCGGCGGCCAGCGCGCTCGCCGCACACCGGAAGGGCCTGCAGGTGCACCGCGACTTCTCGGTCATCGCCCTGGTCTCCAACTGGACCAATCGCGACGAGTGGGTCCGGCGGGAGAGCGCCAAGCAGCTGCTGGCCGGGGCGACCGAGCGGGCGCGCACCTACGGCTATGAGCTGCAGCATCTCTGGGCCCGCGAAGGGGGCATGACCCCCCAGCGCTTCAGCCGGGTGCTCGTCGCCCGCGGCATTCGCGGGGTCATCCTCGCCCCGCTGGAGGACCCGGAGGGCCGCTTCGAGCTCGACTGGGCCCGATTCACGGTGGTGACGATTGAGCGGATCGCCCGCTACCCGCATTTTCATCACATCGTGCCCAACTATTTCGCCGACCTGCGCCTGGCCTGGGACCAGTTGCGCGAGCGCGGCTACCGGCGCATCGGGCTGGTCATCGAACACAGCCTGGCGGAACGGGTCGCCCATCAATGGGAGGCGGCCCACGCCTTCGCGCAGGCCGGGCTCGGCCCGGCCAATCCGGGCGTCCCTTCCCTCGTGGTCGGGGACATCCAGCCGCAGGAGATGATCCGCGCCTGGCTGCGGGAGCACCGGCCCGACGCGGTGATCTGCCGCTGCCCCCACGTGCTCGGAGCAATCGCGGCGGCCCGGCTGCGCATGCCGCGGGATATCGGATACGTGGGTCTGAACGTGGTCGACGACGCACCGCACGTCAGTGGCATTCTCCAGCACCGCGACGTCATGGGTGCCACGGCCGTGGACGTGATGCACAGCCTGCTCCACCGCCATCACCGGGGGCCCAACGCCATCTCCCAGGGCACCCACGTCGACGGCTCCTGGCAGGAGGGTCGCACCGTGGCGAAACGAGCCGGCTGAGCGCCGGTCGGTGTCCCCGACGGCTAGCGCAAGGCCGCTTCGATCTCAGCGATGGATACAGTGAGGAAGCGGCGCGCCAAGGCGTCGAGGGCGGAACGGTCTCCGGAAAAGTGAAACGTGCGATGGAGATGGGTGGTTGATTCGCCAGGGCGAAGCGCCGCGGCGGGACTCGACGACTCCAGTTCGTAAAACGGGCCGAGCGGCGCGACGCCGGGCTCCGGAGGACCATCATTGTAGGCGTTGATCACATCCCCGGCATAGGGATCGGGCATGTCGATCCACCGCGAATCGACGTACGGTCGCGTCGCGGCATCGCGCGGAAGGGTGAATTGCACGAGGGTGAGCAGGCCACGCTCGGCATCCCAGCTGCCGGCGAGTTCCGTGGCGCGCCGCGCATTGACCCCCAGTTTGCCCCGGGACTGGCCGTCCGCCCGAAAGAACACCGCGGTGGGCGTGACCTTCAGCCGATCCGGGGGAACTTCGCCGAAGTAGTCGCTCCGGACACCGGTCGCGGACGGCCCCGCCACCTCGGCGGCGGAGGTCAGCGGAATCACCACCGTGGTCCGCGGCCCGTGGTTGAACATGCCGAGAATCCAGATCGAGGGCAGTCCGGACTCCCGGGTCCAGGCGGCCTTGCCGGTATTGGTGAGTTTGTTTTCGGATTCGAATCCGACCACCGAGACGCCGGCAGGCAGACGGCCGCCGGGAAGTGCAAGCGCCCGGCCGGGATCCGCAAGACGCAGGGTCCGCGCCACCTCGAGATCGAGCACCGTGCCCGCGCGGTTCTCCAATCGTTCGCGAGCCGCGAATTCCACCTCGGAGTGCGAGCGGCGCACGACGCGCCAGGGCTGCGTATCAACGAAGGCAGGGGTCTGCCAGTGCGCGAGAGTCTGGGCGGGCGCGGACCGGGAAAAGAACAACGAAAACGGTCCGCCTTCCGGGCCGAGCCAGAACCGGTCTTCACCACCAAAGACGTGAATGTGCGGCTGGGGTTTGCCGGACGCGATCAGGGCGTGATTGACCCAGCCCGCCGAGAATCCCTCCAGTCCGCCTGCCGTGCTCGTCATGACCCGCCCCTGATAGGCCGCCACGACGGCAACCCGGGCGAGACCAGCGGCATCGGTCAGCTCGATGACGTCGACATGCCGGCGCAGACGTGCAAGGTCATCGCCATAGGTGGCCCCCGCGGCTCCGACGCTGGATGCACAAGCGAACATCCCCAGAACCACTGAACCAAGCAGGCGTGGTGAGATTGACATGAGAAACCGGGGTTAACCTACGGGAGGCCGGGTACAGCCGACCAGTTGCAGTCAAAGCGTTGCAAGAACGGTAGCACATCCGGACGCGATTCGATGTTGATGCCCCAGCGGATCATCTCGCCGCGGTCGCTGCCGGTAAATGCCTCCGGTCGGTATCCACCGGCAGCGGCCGGCACGCCCGGTAGATCGGCGAGCTTGGTGAAGGTCAGCCCATCCTCGGCGTACTGCAGCGTTTTGCGCAGACCGGGGGGACCAATGTTGATCATGGCGACCACTCCCCGCCCGCGCGGCCAGACGAGCACCTCGTGGCCGGCCGGAATGATCGGGTTTCCCTTGGCCTTGATGTAGGGACCACCGGGGCTCCTCGCAATGGCGACACCCATCTTGGTGTTTCCGGGTGTGTTGTCCCACTGACGCCCCTTGTAATAGAGCCAGTAGCTTCCGTCGCGCACGAGCAGGCAGGCGTCGTCGACCCGCATGCTGTCGAAGTGGGTCGGATCCTCGCTGGTGCGCAACACCGGATTCTGCGGCAGCTTGGTCCACGGACCATCAGGTGAATCGGCCACGGCCACGCCGATGGCACTCTTGGTGACCCGATTGCCCTCGTTGGTGAAGGGCTTGGGCACGGCGGTGAAAAACAACCAGTACTTCCTCTCGCCGACGAGGATGCTGGGGGTGAACACGCTTTGTTCGTCCCAGGAACCGGGGCCTCCGCGGGCCAGCGCCTCACCTCGTTCGGTCCAGCTGCGGCCGTCCTTGGACGTCGCATACCAAATCGTCGAATCATAGCCGTGAAAAACCGCCCCTCTCGTGTACCACATAAAGAACTGGTCGCCGACCTTGATGACATCGCTGGGATCGCGACGCATGACGGTCGTGCTGGGTTCGAGACCCGGGAGGTCGGCGTAGGTGAACACGTCAGCAGCGGTGCACGAGGTGGCGGTGGCAAGCACGGTGAAGATGAGGGAGCGGAGGAGCGTGGGGGTTGCAGGCATTCGTCTGAAGGTCGGAGAATGAAGTGCTGAATGGAGTGGAGCCCCCCCCGCGGGGACGGGCCCAAGGGTAAGTCCGGGCATGGAGGGCGAGGGCGATTCGAGGGAAGTCTCCACCGAGGGGCGGATGCCGGGTCGTCGGTCCCCGAGCACGGGAGATCCATCGGCGACCGGCAGGCGACTCTCAACCCGTGTTTCACTTAAACGCTTCAGACAACAGCCGGTCCGCCCGGCTCCGGAGGGCAGGTGGCACCTGGGCTCATCTCCCGAATAGGCCAAATGGCCTGCGCCTCGGGCCTTGCCGAAGGCGTCGCTTCGCTTCTTTTTTCTTCCCATGCGTATCTCCACCTTCCGCCTCGCTTCGATCCTGGGGCTGTTCTCCGTCGTCACTCCAGGCTGGGTCGGCTCAGCTCCGACGGCGGCGCCGGCGCCCGCCGGAGCCGCGGTCGCGGTCGCTCCGTCCGCCGCTGCCGATGTCGTGAGCGCGCTGATCCCCAAGCGGGAAACGGGCACGCCGGAATTCCTCAAGGCCCATCCGACCTACGACGGCCGGGGGGTGGTCATCGCCATTTTCGACACGGGCGTCGATCCCACCGCCGCCGGTCTGCAAACCACCTCGACCGGCGAACCGAAGGTGATCGAGGTCATCGACGCGACCGGCGCCGGAGATGTCGACCTGTCCGCTCCCCTTAAGCCGGGCAGCGATGGCAAACTGGCGGGCCGGACCGGCCGACCCCTCACCCTTCCCGGCGGGCTGACCAATCCCACCGGCGAGTACCGTCTGGGACTCAAACCCGCCCGCGACCTGTTCGGCGGCGAAGTGATGGAGCGGGTGCGTGACACCCGCCGGCGCGCCTGGGACCAGGAAAAGCGCGATCTGGTCGCCGAGCGCCTGCGGACGAGGGAGGCCAACGAAAAGGCCAAGCGCCGCCCCAGCGCCACCAAACCCGAAGCGGACCTGTCCCTCGCCGAGCGCGACGTCCTCGCCCGCGAATCCCTGCTCGACGGCATGATCGAGGGTTTCGATCCGCTCGACCCCGAGCCCGTCTTCGACTGCGTGGTCTGGAACGATGGCAAAGGTTGGCGCGTGCTGATCGACACCGACGAAGACGGTGACCTCGCCGACGAGGTCGTCCTGCGACCCTATGGCGTCGCGCGCGAGACCGGCCTTTTCGCCGGGCAGACCGGCAGCCGTTTCGCCGTTCAGGTCTATGACGAGGGACGCCTGCTCTCCATCGTGACGGTCATCGGCTCCCACGGCACCCATGTCGCCGGCATCGCCTCGGCCCACTTCCCCGGCGAACCCGCGCGCAACGGCATCGCCCCGGGCGCCCAGATTGTTTCGGTCAAGATCGGTGACACTCGCATGGGAGGCTCAGCCGACGGCACCGCCTACCTGCGCGCCCTCGCCGCCTGCGTCCAGTACAAGGTCGACCTCATGAACATGAGCTTCGGCGGTCCAAGCGAGTATCAGGATGGTTATGACACGGGCAACCGCTTCATCCGCCGGCTGGTCCAGGACTACGGGGTCACTGCCTTCATCTCCGTCGGCAACAGCGGTCCCGCCCTCTCCACCATCGGTTCCCCGGGCAACACGCCGGAGGTGATCGGTGTCGGCGCCTACGTTTCCAAGGAAATGGCCTCCGCCCTCTACGCCGCTCCCGCCGGCAGCGCGGCGACGACCTACGGATTCACCTCGCGAGGACCGACCAAGGCCGGCGGTCTCGGAGTCGACATCCTCGGGCCGGGTGGCGCCATCGCCCCGGTCGCCTTTGACAGCTTGTCGCGCACGCAGCTGATGAATGGCACGTCGATGTCGTCACCCTCACTCGCCGGCGTGGGCGCGCTGCTCGTCAGCGGAGCCAAACAAGCCGGCCTGAAAACTTCGCCGGCCCGGATCAAGGCCGCGCTCAAGAACACCGCCCGTCCGGTCGAGGGCGTGGAACCGTGGGCCCAGGGTCCGGGGCTGGCCCAGGTGGGTCCGGCATTCGAGCACCTGCGTGCCCATCAGGGAATCGGGGCCTTCGATGTTCACTTCAAGGTGGAGACGAACGACAACACGCTTGCCAAGGGCGATGGGCTCTACTGGCGCGAGGGGCGTTCGGCCGGACGTCAGGAGGCGCGCTTCACGGTCGCACCGCAATTCCTGGAGTCCGTCCCACTCGAAGCCCGCCAGGCCTTTGAGGACGATTTGATTCTCGAATCCTCCGCTCCCTGGGTCGAGGTCCCCCGGTTTCTGCACGTTGCCAATGGATCGCGCCCGTTCAGCCTTTGGGTCACGGTGCCCGAGTCCGGTCCCGCTGGCTCCGCACACTTTGCCGAGATCCGCGCCGTTTCCGCGCGCAATCCTGGCGCAGGTCCGGTCTTCCGGATCCCGGTCACGGTCATCGCCCCGCTCGTCGCCCAGCCCGCGACACGTCCGATCGAGACCTTCAAGGTCAGTCTCAACGCCGGCGGGATTGCGCGTGCCTTTCATCAGGCGCCGCCCGATGCCTCGCACCTCCGGCTGCGGGTGCGTCGCGATCGCGCCGACCAGGTGGCGCGCACCTACGCCTTCCGCGCGGTCAGCCTGACCAGCTACCAGCCCTTCACCGACGGGCAATTCTCCCAGGCCCTGCGCCTCGATCCCGGCGAGCAACAGGAATTCCTCGTCCCCGTCCTGCCGGGTCGCACCGTCGAGCTGCTCTGGCACCAGCAGTGGAACAGCGCAGGGGCGTCGCAGCTTGAGGGTGAATTTTCATGGGTGGGCGTAACCCGGTCGTCCGACGCCGTGGTCATCACCGACAATCAGAAGTACGGCGACTGGGTGCTGCGCAGCGTCTACGAAGCGCTGCCGATCGAAGTGACCGGAAAACTGACCGAGGCCGTGCTGCAGTTTGCCCCGATTGAGACCCGCACGTTGCCGGGCGACGAACGCGATGTGCTTCCTCCTTCGCCCCGCGACACCGGCCCGATCCGGCAGCCGGTGCTGCGCCAGAAGTTCGAGTTCAAGGTCGAGACCGCCTTCAAGGCCAAGCTCGGCGAGCCCCGCACTTCGCTCGTCTTTGACGAACTCCTCGGCGGAGTCACACGGATCGTCCATGAGTCGGGACGCGTCCTCTACAATGGCGGCCGCCGCAGCGGGGCCGAGATCGAATTTCCCAAGGGCACGATCACCGCCTTCCGCGATCTCCGCGCCATCGATACAGCCGATGCCCAGCGGCAGACGTCGCAACCGCTCGTCCTGCGACGCTCGCTGCCGCCGTCGGCCACGCTCGGCATTTATCCCGACGCCCGCGCCGCCGCCAAGGGCAAGCGCGAATCCAAGCTCACGCTGCTGCCGGGACGCGACCACGACCTCTACTTCGAAGAGCCCGCCGCCGCCGTCTTCAAGGACCTCACACCCACTCCGGCCTGGTACGCCGGGGAAATCGAGGTGACGGTCGACAAGCAAACCCTGTTCAAACAGCCCGTGGTCTACCAT
>JAEUGZ010000481.1 GCA_016794725.1 Opitutaceae bacterium
ATGGCGCGCGGATCGCGGTAGGCGGTGGTCCAGGGTGTAACGTACGCCTCGGCCAGCAGCAGGATGCGACCATCTGCGGGGCCCGTTCCACTCCCTCCGGAGGGCTCCTCGAGCAGGCGGGTGAGCCTCGCATTCACCGTCGCCCGGGTCGTCGCAATCAGTTCTTCCCCCGGCCCGCCGGGTCGTGGCGTCGACACGCCGGCAAGTCCCTGCTTTTCGCTCGAATCCGGAGTGAAGCGGGCAGCGGTGTGGGTAACCGCACGATAAATACCCCGAGAGGGCTGGCCGAACGCCCGCTGCTTCTGCGCGAAGGTTGAACCGTAAGGCCACATCGGACCGAGTCCGGCGATGGTCAGCTCCACCGTGGTCCGACCCCGGGTCAGCATCGGAGGCAGAGTCACCGTCTGATAGAGGAAGCGCCCCAAATAGATCGGTTCGTCGTCACTCTGATTGAGCACGTCGTGGTCCCCCTCATGACGGTAGCCCACCTGCTGACCATCCAAGAACAGCAGCATCCGGCCAGCGGCGGCGCCCCGATCGGAACCCCAGAGTTTGACCGTGAGGTAGGTCGTCTGCGCGGGATCGACTTTCAGGGTGAAGCGGACGGATCCGCCATTGTGGGAAACCGGATCGAGCGGCAGGAGCCGTCGCGCCGGCTCGCCCAAGCCGCCGGCGATCACGTCGCTGCCGGCCTGGCTGAGAGCGTGTGCGCGCTCGGACGCCGGGTCGCCCAGGATCAGCGTATCCAGCGTGGAGCTCATCGGCGCCTCGGCTCCGCGACAACAGGCCGATACCGCGAGCAGGAGTGCTGCGAACCGTGAGATCGAAAGGACGTGGGCCAGGGTGGGCATGATCAAAGGGAAGGGACGATATGAAAGGTGCGCTCCACGGACTCCGCGGCGCGGACCTTCGGCTCCGTGCCGCGTCCGAACTGCCAGGCCACCACGGTGACGGTGAGCGGCAACCGGGCCCGGGGCGGCAGCGGGGTCAGGTGCAGACGGCCATCGCGAATCACCGCCGGACCTTCCCGCACATAGAAACGCACCGGGAGCCCCGCGCTTGAGATCGCGGCCAGGGGCAGGGGGTCCGCGCCCACAGGGAGATCGGGCAAAGCGGGAAAAGTAATCACCTGTTCGGCGCCTCCCTTCCAAAGGGGCAGGCGCAGCCGCGCCTGCTGCACCGCGCCCTTGTAGATCGCGTCGCCTGGATGATGCGCCACGAACCACACCTCGCGCGTCCGCGGATCCGACGGCGCCACCCTGCGGTCGAGTTCGACCCGGAACACGCCCTCGGCCACCGGCACGACCGGTCCGCTGACGACCACGATGGCCACGGGACCGGCGGCGTGGGTACCGGGGGCAGCTCGTGCTGGAACAATCGATACAGGCTCGGGACGCTTGTCCTTGGTGGCCACCGGCGGTGGGGGCGGCAAAGGAACGACCAGCTCGGCGTCGAGTTGGAACGTCAGGCCGTCGGCCTCCGGGAGGAACATCAAATCGACGCCGGCATGGCTGTTGGTGAGGGGACGGAGTGCGCCGCTCTGGAGCCATCCGATCTGTGATCTTCGTTTGCCGCGACTCGTGGCGGAGTGTCCTTCAAGCGCGCGTGCCAGCTCCCCGTCACTGCACCAAAAGGCCTCGTCGCGCGGACCCGTGTAGTCGGCAGCCGGCGCGGCGGGCGCGCGGGGAGCCTCGTCCCCGCGCCAGCGGTCGATCAGCCAGCCCTGGGCGGGATCCACCGCCCGCAGCGCTCCGCCGCGCTCCGCGGGCAGACGGGCTGTGGCCGCCTTTCGGAGAAAGAGGGCCAGCAGGTCCACGAGGGAATCGGTTGCGTCAAAGTGTCCGTGCCCGGCGTCCGCCAGAAGCAGCAACGGCGCATGCGGGTGCGCTTTCCGGTAGGCGAGCAAGGGCGCGAGGCGCGCCTCCCACCATTCGTATTCACCCATGACCATCAGTCCCGGTACGCCATCGAGCGTACGAGTGCCCCAGTCCGGGTTCGGACGTCCGCTCCCGGTCAGGTCGGTGAGCGGGGCATCCCCCTTGAGCGAGAGTACAGCCAGCGTGCGTCCGGGGTTCGAGGCCGCAAAATTCCAGGGATACGAGGCGTGCGCGGAGTGACCCATCGGTACGATTGGCGCACTCGCGATCTCGTCGTAGCCCGACGCGTCGGCCAGCGCGCGCAGGATCCGGTCAAAGCGTTCCCCCGCCCCCTGATCGAATCGAAACACCGGATCGAGGCTCGGCACCACGAACACCTCCGCCAACCCAAGTTCAGCCAGCGCGCGACGCATCGTGGGATGCTCGAGGATGCCGTGCTCGATCATATTGTGCTGGGCGAGCACGACCGCGCGCACGCGGGTGCAGGTTTCCGGCACCCACAGGTAGGCGCGTCCCTCCCCCGCTGGCACCGACCACTGCCAGACGGCGTCGGCATCGGTCGCGCCGGCTCGAATACCCCCCACCAAACCGATCCACACGACGATCCACGCGCGCAGTCGTTCAAAATGAGGAAGAAAAGCAAAATTCATGGGACACCCCTGCACACGCAACGGCGGGTTCGGATTGCACCGGGGACCGAACCGCGATGGCCCGGAAACCTATTCTCGTCGGCGCCGCCCCTCAACGACCGTCGCAGTTTCACTGGTAAGTTGTGCCGGGGCTCCGGCAGGTTTTCACGCGAAGCCGCGGAGGCACGAAGGCGTTGTCCCTCCCTTCCCTGGCCGACCTTGATTTGGAGAGGAACCGTTCCTACCGTCGCAGTCCCGGATGCCAGCTTCCTCCACGCCGATCGAGATCGCGTTTGCCGAACGTCACAAACGGCACGAGTCCCGTACGGAGCAGACCAGCTGCCTCATCGTCATGGGTGTGCTGGTCGTGTGCTACCTCATCTCGGTCACGACCCACCCCACGGGTCTTCCCGGCATGTTCGAGTCGTTCTCGTACCTGACGGCGGCCGGGGGCGGGATCATGCTGGTCCTTTTTCTTCTCGCCCGTCGAGGGACGTTCCTGGGGGTCATCAAGCACGTCAACGTGGCCGTGCAGGTCAGCCTGGTGAGTGCGGTCTGCCTCATCGACTTTCTCTACCAGGGTCCGGTGTTTGCTCTCTCGTCGCTGGGACCGCTTGTCTATTCCCTGGTCATCGGACTGACCGCGCTTCGGCTCAGTCCGGAGCTGAGCATTTTTGCCGGGCTCCTCTCTGCAGCGCAATTCATGGCGCTCTATGCGTTCGTCTTTCGGGCCGGCACGGATGGCGCACTCCTGGATGCGACCAAGAGCCTGGGATGGAGCATCACCCTGATGAAGACCATGGTGCTCATGGCGGTGGGCCTGGCGGCTGCGCTCGCCGCGAGGCAGTTTGGGCGCAACACGCGTCTCCACGTGGCCGAGGCGCTGCGGGCCCAATCGCTGCAGCGCCTCTTCGGCCGCTATGTGTCACCCGCCGTGGCGGAGGCGGTGATCGCGAGCGACCACCTTCTGACAACCCGCCGGACTCATGCCGTCATTCTGATCGGCGATCTGCGCGGCTTCACGCGCTTTTGCGAAGCGCACGCTCCCGCGGAAGTCACGGCCCTCCTCAACGACTACTTTGAACAGGCCTGTCGCGTCGTCGAACAGGAGGGAGGCGTGATGAACAAGTTCATTGGCGACGGTTTTCTCGCCTTTTTCGAGGCCGGGCTGACCGCCTCCTCTCCCGAAGCGCCCGCGCTTCGCGCCACCCGGCGCCTGATGCGGGAGCTTCCGCCAATCCTCGACCGCCACGCCCTCAAACTCGGCCTTGCCGTCAGTTCCGGTGAGGTCGTGCTGGGCGAGATCGGGTCGAAGGATCGTTGTGAATTCAGCGTGGTCGGCGACGCCGTCAATCGCACCGCCCGATTGGAAGGCCTGAACTCCGTCCTCGGCTCCACCTGCCTGTTGACTCCCGAGCTTGCCCGCCACCTGACTGCGGACGCCCCAATCGCCGACCGGGGCGACCACGCCCTCAAAGGCCTGGCCGGCACCATCCGGGTGATTGAACTGCTGAACGGCACCGCTACCGCTGCGGGATCCGATTTCACCTGAAGCCGCCCACCTCGCCGGCCTGACGTTCAAACGCTACCGCCAAGCCGGCGGGCCCCGTCAGCATCTGGTTCCCGATTTCCTGATCGCAGCCCACGCCCAAACCCAGGCGCAGCGTCTCATGGCGATCGATCGCGGCTACCTTCGAACCTGGTTTCCGGACTTGATGCTGATCGCGGCGTAGCGCGCCGACGTTTGATCCACCGCCACGGTGTCACGTCGTCGGGAGGAGCGGCGCCGGCGCCCGCCCCACCTGCAACATCGACGAGGCCTTCATCGAGGTGGCCACCCTGCTCATGAGCACCGAGGCCTACCGGCTCAAACGCGAGGTCCGCTGGGACCCGAAACGGGAAGAGATCGTCTGAACGCCTCTGGCCACGCCACGGCGAAGGCACCGCGGGCGTGCTGGGTTCGAATTACTTCGGGCCCCGTTCGTCGGTCGCATCCCCTCGATTGGCCTTGCCCAAGCCGCGTAAGCCAACTTACCCGCTATACCGTGCGATTGCAGGCATGGAAACGGGGGCTTTCCCGCGCCCTGCGCGGATTCGGGATCCTAGTGCTGATCCTGGGGGCCACGGCGCTCTTGCTCTGGCTGCGACTGGAGTTGAATCGCCCGCCCGAGCCGGTGGAAGTCTTGGCCAAGGCCAATGGGTGGTCAACCCGGGGAAAGGACCTCCAGGTGTTTGTCCGGGATCAGCTGCGGCAAGACGGGACCCCCTTGCTGACGCTCCTCGCTGACGACGATCCCCGGCGCCATCGAGCGGCTGCCAACATCAACACCGCCACGCTGATTTCCGCAAAGCCTGCGTCGATCGACCTCATCCTCCGCCTCCTGCCCACTGTTTCAGCCCAACGACAGAGGTCCATGGTTCGAATCCTGGCCGGGCGTATCCGAGGCGGAGGTAGCCGCGTGGTTGCCCTCCTCCGATCGTCGGAACCACTGCCCGCTTCGCTTCGCGCGACCCTGACTCACGAGCTCCAATTCGATTTTCGCGATTCCAGCGCAACTTGTCTCCTCCTGCCCATCGCCAGGGATCCAACCGTGTCGTGGGAGAATCGCGCAACCGCCATCGAAATTGCGGGGCGTCACCGCGTCACTGCATCTCCTTCGCGGGCGGAACCCTGCTCGGCTACAACGAAGGAGAATGGGGCGGCGGGGTGGTCCATGTTCCGAGGCACGGCCCCGCCCGATATTTGTTCGGGCCCCACGTGGCTGGTTTTATCCGTTGGGGCCCTGAGGTCCTCGTGGTTCCCACCTTTGATCCCACCCTCGGAAACGACCTGCTCTATCGAGCCACCACGACGTCCGAGGGCCGCGTCGTCCTCGAACCCTACAAACGGGTGTTCTTCAAGCGCTGGTCGCGAGGGCCGGACGGCAGCCTCCTTTTGCGAGAAACAACCCTGTACCGGCACCAGGGCGAGCTGGTCTGGGGACCGGACGGCCACCTTCGTTACGGCGGAACAACGCAGCTGTCGCGAGACGGAACCCTCACCGAGTTGGACGACGATCCCTAAGAACGAGCCGCGTGCGCACCCGCGGGCCTCCGGGGAGAGGGCAGCCCTCGCGACGGGACCGACCTGTCCCGCCTCCGTTGACCTATTTGTTCATGCGACGCCCGTCCCCGCGGGGTCGGCGACCCCACCTCCAACGGAGCTGGGAGGCGAACGGTCGGCCACGCAAACGCAGGGTCTCCCGCAAGGCGCATCAAAAACTGCCAACGCACTCCGGTCAGGGCTTGGCAGGCGCTTCGGCGCCGGGGCAGCCGCTGGTCATGGCGTCCCAGCGCTTTTGCATTTCTTCGGGGGACACGGTTTCAATGTGATGCTGCAGCATCCATTGGTGGCCATAGGGATCCACCACGCTGCCGCTGCGGAATCCGTAGAACTGGTCACCCGCGGGCATGAGCACCGTGGCTCCCGCGGCGACGGCGCGGGCGAGCGCGGCATCGGCGTTTTTCACCATCACGCAGAACGTGACGGCCGTGCCGCCGAGCGTGGGCGGGGCCTTGTTGCCCCACTGCGGATTTTCTTCCGACAGCATGACGAGGCTCCCTTCGATCAGGAGTTCCGCGTGTCCGACATTGCCGCTGGCCTTGTCGGAAAGGCGGAAGCGTTCGGTTGCCCCAAAGGCGGCTTTGTAGAAGGCGATGGCCTGCGCTGCGTTGCGCACGCTGAGGTAGGGGCTGACCGTGGGATATTCAGTGGAGGGAGTGCTCATAGGGGTGAAGTGAGATGTACAGAAGGTCGAACGAGCCGGACCCGTTTCGACAGCGAACGTCCGATTGCGCCGTTTTTCACGAAAGTCAGGTCCTCGGTCGCATCGATCCCACGAACGAGGGTGGAACCACGGATGGACGCGGACACAAACCCTTAGCCGGACGGACTCAGACGGATTCGTACATTTGAACCACGAATCGACACGAATGAACTCAGCAGTCACATGCCCCGCACTGCGGTCACTAATCGTTTGCATGAGGCGACCTCAGCACCCATGAACTGAGGGAGGGGCGCATCGTACCTGTTCCCCGCCCCCGCGTCGTTCCGGTCGGGCAATTTCCATGGATACCATTTCACACGGCTGGAGTTTGCCGCTCTGCGCCCTCCTGCTCAGCGGTTGCGGCGGTGCGCTCCGGGAAGCGTCTTCGGAGACGAGGACCGTCACTCCCCTGGGAAGCACCGAGGCAACGCAGCCTGCGCGTACGCCTCCAGCCAGCAGGACGCTCGGCTCAGCAAACGGGGAAATTGTCACGATCAAGCTGGTTGATCCTGCGGCTCCCGCGGGCACGACAGCCGAACGGGTTGATGAACCCGCTGCCGCCAATGAACCTGTTCACGGGTCGTCAGGTCAGCCAGCGCCAGTTGACCCTTCTGTTGTCGTGCTGGATCCGATTCAGGTATCGGGTCGGACCTATCTGAGCTTCGACTTCAGCCTGGCGCTGGTTCGCTCTGGCAGCCAGATCGCCTGGGCCACGGTTACGGCCGTGAAACCAAATTCCGAGGCTTCAGCGGCGGGGCTGACTCCGATGACGCGCATCTTGGCCATCAATGGAAAGGAGATTCAGGACTTCGAAGCCAGCCTCAGCCACGGCAGCGAGCTCCATGCCCTGCTGATCAACCGCAAACCCAGAGCGAGGATCACCCTCGACGTCCTGCTCAATGGCTACGGCGAACGAAGAACGCTGACATTGATCAAGCGCCGATCCACCCCCTGGCCGGCTTCGATTGAATCATTGGATACGCCGTAGTGGAAGGGTCGGCGACATTCGCATCTGTTCTTCCCGCGGCGGTGCATGCGCGTCAAACCAAGGAGCGATTCGAAGGGCGTCCCTCGCCCGGAAGCAAAGGATCCGGTTGTAGTCCGGGTCGCGGATCCCGAGGGGATAGGCCTCGTTGCCACAAGACGGACCACGGAGGCGGGACCGGTGGGTCCCGTCGCGGACTCAGCGAGTCCGCCTGCAGCCCGAATCCATACCTATTCAGGGTCTCGTCGTCCGGTTGACGCGCATGCGGAGTCACAATCCCAATCTGCTTCCCCTTTCGCGGCTTAGCGCCTTCGCGTGAACCCCTGCCGACACCCAGTTGCGTTCGTGGATTCCGCTCGACTCAGTTCCTGAGCAGTGGCGAAACCACGGAGCGCCTCCGCGCTGCCGTGCCTCCGCCGCCTTCCGAACAATCCCGCTGGTTCGCCGCTGAAGTGCAGCCCCATGAGGCCACCCTGCGGGCCTGGCTCCGGAGCCGGTTTCCTTCCCTGCCCGATCTGGACGACATCGTGCAGGAATCGTACGCCCGGCTGCTCCGGGCCCGGGAGACGGGTCGCGTGGCGTATGCCAGAGCATTTCTCTTCACCACCGCCCGCAATGCCGCCCTCGATCTTTTCCGCCGCCGGGTCACGGCCGGCACCGATTCGATAGCGGAGATGGAGCAACTGCACGTCATAGAAGATGCGCCCAGTGTCCCGGACGCCGTCAGCCGTCAGCAGGAACTCGCACTTCTCGCCGAAGCGATCCGCAACCTGCCCGACCGCTGCCGGCAGGTGCTTACGCTGCGCAAACTCTATGGACTCTCCCAAAAAGAAATCGCCGCCCGCCTGGGCATCGCCGAACACACGGTCGAAGTCCAGGTCGGCAAGGGTATGCGCCGTTGCGCCGATTATTTTGCCGAACGCGGTTTGCTGAAGCCCGGTCGATCGTCCACGCCTCCCTCTTCGTCTCGTTTCGCCCGCTCCGACCCGGGCAATGCCCCATGACCCCCCCGCAGCACCAGCGCCCCTCCACCACCGAGGGCATCAACGCCATGGCGTCGGCCTGGCTGGCCCGTCGCGACAAGGGCCTCACACCCGACGAGGAATCCGAGTTCGCGCTCTGGAGGTTCTCCGACCCGCGTCACGCTGCCGCGGTCGCACGACTGGAAACCGCCTGGGGCGCGATGGACGCCTTGCGCGAGTTCCGGCCGGACGCGCGGGTGCACCCCGATGCGGAGTTGCTGGCCGCACCGAAGGCCGCCGTGGTGCTCCGCTTTCCGGGGGGGACGATTGCAGTCGCGGCGGCCGCCCTGCTGATACTCGGCCTTTTTCTCTGGCTGGCGGTGCCCTTCGGCGGAGCACCACGCCGCCAGGCGATCGTGCATCCGGGACCCGAGCGCGTGGCCCTCGAGGATGGCTCCATGGTGGAACTCAACACCGGCGCCCAAATCGAGGTCGCCTTCACGGAAGGGGAACGCCACGTGCGCCTCGTTCGGGGTGAGGCTCATTTCACCGTGGCAAAGAATCCTGATCGACCCTTCATCGTGTCGGCAGGCATCGTATCGGTGCGCGCCGTGGGCACCGCCTTCAGCGTCTCCCTCGCGCAACAAAGTGTCGCGGTTCTGGTGACCCATGGCCGGGTGCAACTGAACGCTCCCACCCCCACCGCGTCCGTCGAACTTCCCCGTCTCGAAGCGGGCCAGCGCGCGGTCATCGACACCGTTTCGCTGGAACGCCCCGCCGGTGATCTTCCTCCGCCGCCCACCCCGCAGGTGGCTGCTCCGCCGCCGGTGGTGGACGTCCGTGATCTCACTCCGGTCGAGGTCGAGCGCTCCCTGTCCTGGCAGGGAATCCGTCTCGAATTTATTGATATGCGCCTGTCCGATGTGGTGTCCGATTTCAATCGCTACAACCGGCAGAAGCTGGTCGTGAGGGACCGCGGACTCGACGACTTCATCATCGGGGGCAATTTTCGCGCCGATAACGTCGATGCGTTTGTTCGTTTGCTTGAGACAAGCTTTGGCATCAGCGCAATTCGAGAGGGCGACGAGATCGTTTTGCGACAGTCACCGTAAGTCAGACGGCGAACTCAAAATTTATTCGCAGGAAAGGTAATGGAAGTGACCGGTCGGGCCGTCGCAGCACTCAGTGTCGCGCTCCCACCGCGCCCCCCGCACCCATGACCTACACCTCCCTGCACTGCAACGCACCCCGCCGCCTGGCGGGGCTCGCCCGGGTGACGGCTCTCGCCGCCGCCTTTTTTGCCGCTGTCGCGGTCTTTGCCGCCGATCCCGTCAAAAAAAGCTTCAACCTGCCGGCAGGAGATGCAGCGGAGACGCTGAAGCAGTTTTCAGAGCAATCCGGGGAGCAGATCATCTATCCCGCCGCCCAAGCGCGCGGCGTGAAGACCAAACTCGTCCAGGGCGACTTCTCTCCCCGCGAGGCCTTGGAACGCATGCTGGCCGATACCGTGCTCGTCGTCACCCAGGATGAAAAAACCGGTGCCCTCGCCGTGGCGAGAACTTCGTCCCCAAACGCCGAACGGGCGGCACCGGCAGGAAAGGGTGACCGCCCTGGCGCAAAAGTCGAAAACGGAACCGTCAAACTCGACGAAGTCGAAGTCTTCGGCACGCGTATTCGACAGACCGATGCGGTTGGCCCCTCTCCGGTCAAGGTCTATGACACCGACTCCATCCGCTCCACCGGTGCGCTCAACCTCGCGGACTTCCTGCGCTCGCTGCCACAGACCTACGGCGGCGTGGGCGCCGGTCGCAACAGCGCCCCCAACGATCTCAATATGGCGGCCGGCCAGCGCAATGAAGCGCTCCTGCCTCTGACTCCCGGAGTGGGATCCAGCCCGATTCTGGCCAACAACGCCCCGGCACAATCCGGAGTCTCCGGCGTCAGCCTGCGAGGCCTCGGCTCCGGCTCCACCCTCGTGCTGGTCGACGGCCGGCGCGTCGCCCAGTCCGGCAACGCCAACCGCGGCTCCTCCACGGGCCAGGGCTTTGTCGACCTCAACACCATCCCCCTCGGCTTGATCGAGCGGATCGAAGTCATCACCGACGGCGCCTCCGCCATCTACGGCGCCGACGCCGTGGCCGGCGTGATCAACGTGGTGCTGAAGAAAAACTGGAGCGGCTCCGAAGCCAGCGTCAGCACCAAGATCACCGAACACGGAGGCGGCGGCGAACTTCAGGCCTCCTACATCGTCGGATTCGCCAAGGGCAAGCTGCGCGGCACCGTTGCAATCGACCACTACGAACGCGATCCGCTGCTGGCCTCGGACCGCGCGTTCTCGAAGAACATGGACTTCCGCAATCGGCTCGTGGGCTACAACGCGGCCGGCGCCGCGGTCTACGGCTCCGACCAACGTATTCAGTGGGGTTATCCCGCTTCGATCCAGGCCACCGCCACCACGGGTTTCGTCTCCATTCCCGGCGTCCGCGTGCTGCTCGCACCCACCGGCTACGCCACCACGCCCCCGCTCTCTGCCTTCATCGCCCGGACCACCAATGCCGACAACCAGCCGGCCACCCTCACGGCCATCATCGCCCAGGGCCAGCGCACCTTCGATCCCGCTCCCTACGTGGAGCTGGTGGCTGGGTCGACGCGGGACGGCTTCACCGGCAATTTCAACTACGGCGTGACCAGCCGGATCGAGCTCTACGGCAGCGCCAGCCTGACCAAATCGCGCGGCGCGGCCAACACCCTGCCAGCCTACGCCGGACTCGTCGCGCTTCCGGCCAACGTCAACCCCTTCGGCGAGGCCATCCAGATCGGGCTCATGCTCCCGAAGTGGGGTCAGATCTGGCAGAAGACCCGGACGGAAACGAGCACCGGCACCGTCGGTCTGCGGGGCGAACTCGGCCAGACCTGGCGCTGGGACACCGGCTTCCGCCGGCAGATCCAGGAGTACAACCAGATCAACAAAAACTTCAACGCCACCGCCTTCACCGCGATCGCCACCGCGACGGACCCCGCGCAGCGCTACAATCCCTTCATTGATGAGAGGGTGGCCGGGGCGCCCGACCAGTCCGGCCTGCTCAAGCTCACGGAAATCTACCCGACCGTCGAATCCAAGTCCGCCCTCTCCTCGGCTGACATCTCGGCCAACGGCAATCTCTACACGCTCTGGGGTGGACCGATCCGGGCGGCCCTGGGTGGATCCTATGAGAGCGACAGCTCCTTCATCCGGTCGATCGCCCAGTCCGGTTACCCGGTGGTCTCGACGATCACGAGCTACACCGACAAGCGCACCACCAAGTCCGCCTTCAGCGAACTGTCGGTGCCGCTCTTTGGGAAACCCAACTCGCTGCCGCTCCTCCGCCGTCTCGAGGCCAATGTCGCCGGTCGGTATGAGAATTTCAGCGACACCAGCAAGTCCAGCCGGGTGCCGAAGTACGGCCTCACCTGGGCGCCGTTCAAGTCGCTGCTCTTCCGCGGCAGCTACTCCGAGGGATTCCGCGCCCCGTCCCTGACCGAGGACCGCCGGGCCACCTCCACCAGCACCAGCACCGTGACCGACCCGCGCCGCGGCAATGTCGCCACGCCCAATGTCACCGTGATCGGACGCTCGAATCCCGATCTGAAACCCGAGACATCGAAGAACGAGTTCCTCGGCGTCGTCTTCGAGCCTGACATGATCAAGGGACTCAACCTGCAGGTGAATTTTTATCGCACACGCCAGAAGAACGCCATCCAGAGCTTCGGCACGACGACCATCCTCAACAATGAGTCGCTCTTTCCGGGCTTCGTGGTGCGGGGCGATCCCACCGCCGCCGACATCGCCTTGGGCTATCCCGGCCAGGTGCTCACGGTTTATTCGCAGTACGGCAATTTCGGCCTGATCGAGAATGAAAGCGTCGACTACCTCGCCGACTACACCCTGCCCTGGGAGCAGTTCGGCCGCTGGCGGGTCAGTGTCAACGTGGCCCGTACGCTCACCGCCACGCGACAGCTCGTGATCGGCGGCCCGGTCCTCAATGACCTCGGTGACACCCTGGCCGGACCGAAGTGGAACGGCACGGCTTCAGTCTTTTGGAACAAGGGCGGGCTGACCGCCTCCGCCACGGTCAGCCACATGGCCGGCTACAACACCAATTCGGGCGCGATCATTCCCAACAGCCTGCCCACCCCCGCGGTGAGCAAGGTCGATCTGCGCGCCTCCTACGAGTTTGAGAACGGCATCTGGCGCGGCCACGGCAAAGGCCTGCGCGCCGGACTCGGCATCAGCAACCTCTTCGACAAGGAGCCTCCGTTCTTCAACAACATCTACGGCTTCAACGGCGGCTTGCACGGCCAGTACGCGTTCGGACGCACCTACGAGCTCTCGTTTGTGTTCCCGATCAGTCGGTAGCAGTCGCCGTCCGCCGACACTCACGCCAGCCTGGTTCGATCCGGAGACTCTTCCGGAACGGACCATGGCGGGCAAGCGGCAGAGTCCACTCTGAAGGAACCCGCGCGCGTTGCTCTCTTCCACCAGCGAGGAATCACCTGTGGGGTGGTTCCACTGATTCACTTCGAAAGCGTGAGGTTGACCTCGACATCCTGCTGCCCCGAGCCCCGCTGGATCGTGTAGCGGTAGCGGCGGGGTTCCTCCGCTTTCCGTTCCCGATCGATTGTGGCCACGAGGGCGTTGAATTCGGGCCAGGTTTTTCCCACGACCGGAGTGCCGTTGATGGCGATCAGGCGGTCACCCGACCTCAAACCCGCGCGATAGGCATCGCCCGCGCGCTCGACAAAGAAACGCACCTCCCGGATCGGCCACGTCGGTGGGGGCGCATCCTTCCGCTTCGTGTACTTGAACGACAGGCCATATCCCGGAACCAACGGCACCACCCGGACCGGCGGGAGCTGTACCGGCTCCTCGTTGGCCACCTCGACGGCGCCAAGAGCCAGGGCGCCCAAGAGCCAGATGAGAACGAAGTAGTATCGCATAAATTGTGACATTCAGCCTGGCCGCTCAGATCAGGTTCAGATTCTCCGTTGTTCATCTCGCAAGCACGCGGGCGTCGCGCAGACCACTCGTTCCAAACCGGTGCCCACCTCAGACCGGAGTCCTCAGATTCGCGACGTAGAGACTGAGACCGTTCAGGATCATCTGCACCGCGACCAGGGTGAGGATCATGCCCATCAGTCGTTCGATCGCGCGCATGCCCCGGTTTCCGAGCAGACCCAGCAGCCGGTCGCCGAGGATCAGAATCGCTGCCGTCACGGCGGACGCCGCTGTCACGGCCAGCGTCCACTCCCCCAGCCTTCCCGGGTGCTGGCTTGCCAGCAAAAGGAGGAACGCCATGCCGCTGGGGCCGGCTATGAGCGGGGTGGCCAGCGGAACGATGAACGGTTCCTCGTCACCCGACTCCGCCCCGAAGGTCACGCCGCTCTTGGGAAACACCATGCCGATCGCGATCATGAACAGCATGATTCCACCCGCGATGCTGAGCGACGACTGCTGGAGCCCGAGAAAGCCAAGCAGGCGGCCACCCACCAGCAAAAAGAGGATCAGGAGCACGTAAGCAAAGATGACCTCGCGCACCAGCACACGCCTTCTCCGTTCGGCCGGGATCCTGCCCAGGATGGAGTTGAAGAGGGCGATGTTGCCAAACGGATCCAGAATCAGGAGGAGGGTCGCAGCCGCCGAAAACAAGGTCATGGACGGGATTGCAGCAGGGCGAAGCGCGCCGGCCAACCCTCAAAAGGCAACGCACCGTCGGCCGGATCGTATCCTGCAGTTCGCTGATTTTCTGTTGGTTCCGAGTGTAGCGGGAGATCGAAGGTCTCTCGTTTCCGGGACAATTGACCCGGGTCCTCCACCCTCGTTTTAACACGATCTCGGGAAATCCCCGATGGCCCAGATAACCCCGGGTCAGGGCTTGAACCCCATCTGAAGTTCGTCACAGATCTCCTGATGGCCCAGTCAGGCGCACGTGTCGGCTCCGTCGTTCAGCCCTGCCCACGGGCCGCGGCGGCGTTGACGGTCCTCGTGCTGCACGCGGAGGACAATCGCCCATTCGGGGATGTTAAAGTGAAGGTGGAGGGCCCTTCCTCGGTCTCCGGCACGACCGACACGGTCAATGGCTACACCGCCTTTGATCCGGTCAAGCCCGGCCGCTACACCGCGCGGGCCACCCTGCCCGGCTCCGCGGAAAAGGACTATGAACCACCGGCCAAAGGTGAGGGGTCCGTGAGCCCCGGCGGTCACGTCCTGATCACCCTCCGGGTTCAGAGGAAAAAAGTGGTGACGCCGGCCGCTCCGGTCGGCCATTGGATCGAATTCAAATTTGTCCTACCGGACGATTCACCCGTGTCCTCCCTGGACTACGTGCTCGTGGAGCCGGGCGGCGCCCAGAAGCCCGGAACCCTGGGCAGCGACGGAAAAGTCGACCGGCGAAATATCCCAGCGGGCGTCTACGCCGTGCTCCTCAAGGAGGTCGACCAGGTGGGTTGGAAGCCGGGCTACGTCCGCTGTGACGACAAAGTCCGAATCACCGCCCAGACGTCCGGCTTTCCCTCCGGCACCCCGGCCAAGGTCAACCTCTACCGCGAGTTTCACGAGACCGCGGCCGACGTCATCCAGTCGCTCCCAGCCAAGGTTGCGAACGACCGCATCGAGGTGGAGTGGAAATACGACTACCTGACAAGCGAGGCGCGCAAGAACGAAACCGGCCTGGCCCGCTTCATCGCCGAGGTTGAACTGGAAGGCGGAAAATACTGGGCGAAGAGCGCGCAGGCGCTGCAACTGGAGCTCAGGTCCATCGAGAAGGTCGAATGGTCCCGGGCGCGGATCGAGGCGGGAGACACCGTCGAGGTGCGGATCGAGACCCTGGGCATCCCGGATGACACCGA
>JAEUGZ010000497.1 GCA_016794725.1 Opitutaceae bacterium
GTCATCCGTTCGATGAAGGCGGAGTTTCCCGAACACGCGCAGGCCTGCTACTACCTGCACACCGGCCACTCCATCGTGGGCCGTCCCAGCATGGGTTCCTGGATATCTTACGGACTGGGTACGGAGAATGAGAACCTCCCGGCGTTTGTCGTGCTCAACGGCGGAATGATTCCGATGGGCGGCACCGGGAATTACAGCAACGGATTCCTTCCCGCGGTGCACCAGGGATCGCTCTTTGACCTGCACAGCGGAGGAGAGGTGGTGCCGTCCAGCACACCGGCGGATCGCGCCGGGGTGCAGCGCGCCAAACTCGACGCCATCGCCGCCGCGGATCGTGATTTTCTGCGAAGGACCCCTGGCGGTCAGCAGCCGCTCGAGTCGGCAATTCGAAACTACGAGACCGCCTTCGCGATGCAGGCGGCGCTGCCCGACCTCACCGATTTGCGGGGTGAATCGGAGGCGACCCGACGGCTCTATGGTCTGGACTCCCCGGAGCCCATGGTATCGGTCTATGCGCGCGAGTGCCTGCTGGCACGGCGCCTGGTGGAGCGCGGGGTGCGCTTTGTCGAGGTCACGTGCGTGAAGGGCGTGTTGCCGGTGGCACCCTGGGACGCTCACGACGATCTGGTCAAGAACCACACCCGCAATGCCCTCGCGGTTGACCAGCCGATTGCGGCCTTGATTCAGGACCTGAAGGCGCGCGGATTGCTGGACTCCACGCTGGTGATATTCGCGGGTGAATTTGGGCGAACGCCGTTTGCACAGGGGACCCGAGGCCGGGACCATAATCCGCAGGGTTTCTCCATTTGGATGGCCGGGGGCGGACTCAAGCGAGGTGTGATCCACGGCGCGACCGACGACTATGGGTACCGGGCGATCGAGAACGTGGTGGATGTGCACGACCTTCACGCCACGATTCTCCATCTCCTCGGAATCAACCACGAGAAATTGACGTTCAGGTACAGTGGGCGCGATTTTCGGCTGACCGATGTTTTTGGGAATGTCGTTCACGACATCATTGCCTGAGCCTCCCGCGCTGACGTCCGCTCCCCGCCGTACCTCGGTCAGGAGAGGCCTCGGGGTGCCATCCGAGCGAGGTTCCTTACCGGATTTGCCCTCTGATCCCGGTGCATCCGGCTCGCGAGTCCTTTCCGCCGGGCTGTGAAATTACACTCGCGCCCCCCGGCAATTGCCCATAAGTCCCAGCGCTTCATTTGATCATGAAGCACTTTCTCAAAGAGACAGACTTCAAGCTGCACGAAGTGGCGGGAGTTCTGGCGTTGGCTCGAGAGCTCAAGGCAAAGCGGGGACGGCATACCCCCCCGGTCTTGGCGGGCCAGACGTGGGCGATGATCTTCTCGAAATCGTCGACCCGCACGCGCGTTTCCTTTGAGGTCGGCATCCATGAACTGGGTGGCAACCCGCTGTTCCTCAATCGGAACGACATCCAGCTGGGGCGCGGAGAGTCCATCGAGGATACGGCCCGGGTTTTGTCACGGTTTGTGCACGGCATCATCATCCGCACCTTTGACCATCAGGACGTCGAACGTATGGCAGCGGCGGGTACGGTGCCGATCATCAATGCGCTCACCGACTTCCTGCACCCCTGTCAGATCTACGCCGATGCGTTTACGCTGGCCGAACGGTGGGCGCCCAGGGGCGGCGATCTCCTCGCTTCGCTCAAGGGCCGAAAAATCGCGTTTTTGGGCGACACCGCCTGCAACATGGCGTACTCCTGGGTACTGGGTGCAAACCTCTTCGGCATGAAGATTTCCCTGGGCGGACCGGAGGCCTTTCGTCCCACACGGGAGTTTGACGCCTTTCTCGCACGGGAGGGATTTGCGGGTGGGTATCAGTTTACGACCGACCCCAAGGAAGCGGTGCGCGAGGCCGATGTGGTGTATACGGACGTATGGGTCAGCATGGGCAAGGAGGAGGAGACTAAGGAGCGGATCAGAACCATGTCGCCCTATCAGGTGACGGCCGATCTGTTTGCGACCGCACGGACTGATGCCTATTTCCTGCACTGCCTGCCAGCCCACCCCGGAGAAGAGGTCACTCAAGCGGTGTTGGATAATCCGCGCAGCGTCATTTTCGATCAGGCGGAGAACCGGCTCCACGTGCAAAAGGCCATCATGGCCACCCTCGCACAGGTGCCCCGCGCCTGAGCGACCCCCTCGTTTTTCTTTGCGCCTCCCGGAGGCGTTTCACACAACCGTTTATCCATGAAAATCGTCCTCGCGTACTCGGGTGGCCTCGACACCTCGGTCATCGTCAAATGGCTCCGCGAAACCTATGATGCGGAGATCATCACCTTCGCCGCCGATATCGGCCAGGAGGAGGAGCTGAAGGGCTTGCCACAAAAGGCCAAGAAGACCGGAGCCTCCAGGCACTACACCCTCGACCTGGTCGAGGAGTTCGCCCGGGATTACATCTATCCGATGATCCGGGCCAACGCGGTGTACGAGGGCCAATACTACCTCGGCACCTCGATTGCCCGTCCCCTCATCGCCAAGGCCCAGCTGGACATCGCCAAGAAGGAAAAGGCGGATACCGTCGCGCACGGCGCCACTGGCAAGGGCAACGATCAATGTCGCTTTGAGCTGACCTACATGGCGCTCGCGCCCCGCCTGCAAATCCTCGCTCCCTGGAAAATCGACACGTTCCGCGAGCAGTTCCCGGGGCGGGCGGAGATGATCGCCTACTGCGCAAAGCACAAGATCCCGGTCGAGGCCTCGCTGAAGAAGCCGTACTCCATGGATCGCAACCTTCTGCATATCTCGTATGAGGCGGGCATCCTCGAGGATCCCTGGTTCGACCCGACGGCGCCCGAGAACAAGGACATGTTCAAGCTTTCTGTTTCGCCCGAGGACGCCCCGGACAAGGCGGAGTACGTGGAGTTGGATTTCCTCAAGGGCGACTGTGTGGCTGTAAACGGACGCAAGCTTTCGCCGGCCGGAGTGCTCAAGGAGCTCAACAAACTGGGCGGCAAACACGGTATCGGACGCGTGGATCTGGTTGAAAATCGCTTCGTCGGCATGAAGTCGCGCGGCGTTTACGAGACCCCTGGCGGCACCATCCTCATGCAGGCCCACCGGCAGATCGAGAGCCTGACCCTCGACCGGGAAGTGCAGCATCTCCGCGATTCACTCATCCCGAAGTACGCCGAACTTGTGTACTACGGCTTCTGGTTTGCCCCGGAACGCGAGGCCTTGCAGGCCCTCGTGGACGAAAGCCAGAAGTTCGTTTCGGGCACCGTCCGTCTCAAGCTCTACAAGGGCAATATCATCACGACCGGCCGCAAGTCGAAGTACTCGCTCTACGACCCGCACATCGCCTCGATGGAAGGGGTCAAGAGCTGGTACAATCAGAGCGATGCCACCGGATTCATTCGCCTGAATGGACTGCGCCTGCGGGCGCGCAACATCGCGCAAGGCGGCCCGGACGTTTGATTTCGCGGTCGGCCAGCGCTGCAGACGGACCCAATAAAAAAGCGCACCCATCGGGTGCGCTTTTTTTGTCGTGCGCGAGATCGTTGCTCACTCCTTGCCGTTGACGAACAGGTAGGCGACCGCCGCCAGCGCTCCGCCGGCGAGGTCGGCACCCACATAGACCGGCAGCTGGCTGGTGGGCACAAGCGACATCATGGTTACACCCACGCCGACAGCCGGGTTGAAGGCTCCGCCTGAGATTCCGCCCACGGAAATGGCACCCGCCACCACGGTGAAGCCGATGGCCAGACCATAGAAGGAGTTGCCCTGGGTGCCCTTGGCGGTGGCGGTGTTCAGCACGGTCCAGGCGAGGGCGAAGGTGAAGAGCACCTCCACCACAATGGAGGGAACAAGCAGGAACGAACCGGGAGTGGCGACCGGCTTGCCCACCACCGAGTTCACCACCAGGGCCGCCGCGGCGCCGGCGGCGAGCTGGGCCAGCCAGTAGGGGATCAGATCGCCGCCAGAGAGCCTGCCGCGGATGAAGGCCGCGAGTGACACGGCCGGATTGTAGTGACCACCGGATACGTGGCCGCCGGCGAAGATCATGACCATCAGGACGCCGCCGATCGCAATGGGTGCGAGGCTTGAACCATTGCGAACGGAGAATCCGACCGTGGCCACGAGGAAGAAGGTACCGATGAACTCGACGAGGTATTTTTTCATGGATGTGTGTGAGGGAGGGACTGGACCCGGCGAGCTTGCCGAGAAGGATTCGTGCGGCAAGATCCGACGCGCCAGGTTGTTGGCCCCAGGAACCGGTCGTCAGTCCGCCGTTCTTGCGCTGCCCTGAATCTGGAGTCTGTACGTTCCCCACCATGCCTCTCAGCAAGTCCGAAATCACCCGTCTCCGTTCACTGCGCGAAAAGAAGCAGCGTGAAGCTCTTGGCCTGTTTGTGGTTGAAGGGGAAAAGGTGATCGCCGAGCTCCTGGCGTTGGGCGCTCCCTGGCAGGAGGTGCTGGTCACCCCGTCCAGCCGGCTGTCGACGCGTGGGGATGTCCGGATTGTGACCGAAGAGGAAATGGCACGGATCAGCCACTTTCCCACTCCAGCCAGCGCCCTGGCCGTCGGCCGCCTGGAGCGTTCCCAGCTGCGGCCGAACGAACTGTCGACGGGTCGAACCCTGGCGCTTGATAGTGTCCAGGACGCGGGCAACGTGGGCACCCTCCTGCGCATTGCGGACTGGTTCGGATTTGACCGCGTGCTGCTCGGCCACGAGTGCGCCGACCTCTTCTCCCAAAAGGTCATCAATGCGAGCATGGGTTCATTCTGTCGTGTCCGGACCTTGACCGTCGATCTGCCGGCTGCCCTCGACTTGATTCCGCCGTCGGTGGCTATTCTGGGGTGTGATTTGGAGGGCCGGGATGTCTCCCAGCTCAAGCCCATGGACCACGTGGCGGTGGTTATTGGTAGTGAAGGCAGGGGACTCTCCCTCGACGTGGCAAAGCGAGTGCGGGAACGCGTGACCATTCGTCGCTTCGGAGGGGCGGAGTCGCTCAATGCCGCCGTGGCGGCTGGGATCGTTTGCGCCCAGGTGCGCCGCTGAGCCGCCAAGCAGGCTGCCGGTCGTGCGAGAGCGGGGAAGGACGACAATTGATTAGCTATTTCGCGTACATCCCGTAGCCTGCCGGCATTTATGGCTGCTACGGTTCAACCGGATCGTCCGATGGCTCCCGACTTCGCCACGGTCTTCGCCCGCCTGGCTCCCCACATGGCCGCGCTGGATGTTTTCTTGCGCGAGCAGATTGCCGCTTTCGAACCGGAGATCCGGACGATGGCGGACTATTGCATCGATACTTCGGGAAAACGCATTCGACCTGCGTTGGTTTTCCTCAGTGGCTGGCAGGCGGATGGAAGCGTCCAACCCGACTTGGTACGGGTGGCGGCGGTGGTGGAACTGGTGCACCTGGCAACCTTGGTCCACGACGATATCATGGACGAAGCGGAGCTTCGTCGGGGGCGGCGAACCGCGTCCCGGGAATATGGACCGGAAGCGGCGGTGCTGTTGGGAGACGCCCTTTTCTCACACGCCCTCCACCTTGCGGCCCATTTCCCCACCACCTCGGTTTGCCGTGCCGTGGCCGATTCGACCCGCAAGGTGTGCGCGGGCGAGATCATCCAGACCCTGCGGAGACACACCGCCTCGGTGACACGCAGCGACTATCAGCGGGTGATTGATTTGAAGACGGCCGAGCTCTTTCGCGTTTCGTGTGCATTGGGCAGCGAACTGGCGCGATTTCCTGCTGGATTTGTCAAGGCCGCGGCCGCTTATGGCCGGCAATTGGGGATAGCCTATCAGATTTACGACGATCTTGCGGATTTCTTCGGCCACGAACGCAAGATTGGCAAGACCTTGGGCACCGATTTGGTTAGTGGAAAGTTGACGCTTCCCTTGTTGACCCTGCTTGATCGCCTGCCGCAGGAAAAGGGAGCAGCTTTACTGGCGGAAATCCGGGGAGAGCAAAGTCCGCAACTTGGCTATTGGCTTAAGCATATGGAGGAACTCGACGTCTTTGGCACGGTGGCCGAGGCGATTGGGGCCGAACTCAAGGTGGGCGAAGACGCCTTGTGGCCGTGGTCGGAACTGCCCCCCACTGCTCTGTTGCGTCAGTTGGGAGACGTCCTCCGGGCTCAGGTCGAGGCCTTGCGATGCCCTTGAGAGTCGGGCGCATAAAAACCTCCTGAAGCGGGAATCCGAATCAAGATTCCGATTGCGCCGATTTTCTCTTTCGCCATCGTAGTGATGTCATGAACATGTTCGCGAAAGCCCTCTCGAAGACGCTGGTGGCGTCTCCTGAGCGGCAGCTTGAGGCGGACTCGGACTGGACCGTGGTGCAGCGCGTGCAGGGTGGGGATGTCGCTGCGTTTGATCACCTTATAAGAAAGTACCGCGAGCGAGTCTACGCGGTGGTCTATAATATGACCTCCAACCGCGAAGATGCGGCAGATTTGACGCAAGATGCCTTTATCAAGGCATTTCAGTCAATTCACCGTTTTCAGGGCCAATCGTCGTTTTTCACCTGGCTTTACCGCATCGCCGTCAACGGTACCCTTTCGCATCTCCGTAAGAACAAGCTACGGACTTTTTTCAGCTTCGAGAAGATCCACGACGAGGACAAAGCCGGAGAAGTGATTTCCCATCTGACAGATAAGAAGGGAGCTGATCGTGAATTGTTTGTTAAGGAGCTTCAGGAAAAATTGAACGAGGCCCTGCAAAAGCTGTCTATCAAGCATCGTACCGTGGTCACATTATTCGAAATTGATGGATTGAGCCATGAAGAGATTGCGGAGGTGATGGATTGCTCGGTCGGCACCGTGCGTTCTCGCCTCCATTACGCCAAACAATTGTTACAGTCCGAACTTCAGTCCTACGTGCGCACATGATG
>JAEUGZ010000546.1 GCA_016794725.1 Opitutaceae bacterium
GAGGACGGTGTAGTTTTTCTTCCGGGCCGAACCAACATTCCCCACCACGGCCTCCCCGGTGTTCAGTCCGATGCGCAGGCTCAAGGTCACGCCGAATTCCGACCGCAGGCGGAGGTTGAGCGCTTCGAGGCGGCGCTGGCACTCCAGTGCCGAGCGGCAGGCGGCCAGCGCGTGGGCGGGCAGGGGTTCGGGAGAACCGAACACCCCCATGACCGCGTCACCGATGTACTTGTCCACGTAGCCGCCATGGTCGAGCAGGACGCCGCTGAGCTCGTCGAGGCACAGGTTGATGACCTGGACGAGCTGCTCGGCCGGCAGTTTTTCCGACAAGGCAGTGAAACCGACCAGATCGGAGAAGAACAGGGTCACTTCCCGGCGTTCCCCCCCAAGTTTGAGGGCCGAGGGGTCGGCGACGAGCCGGCTCACCACGGCGGGTGACACGTAGGCTCCAAACCAACCCTGGATCTCGCGCTTGCGCGCCCGCTCGAGGCGAAAACTGGTGACCGCCACGGCGGAAAAGGCGACCGCGGCGCCGACGGTGGGCAGCGACGGGGCGAACCAAAGGCCGCCCAGAAAGGCGATCACGCTCGTGCCAAGCGTGACCGCAACCACGGCGCAGGCGACCCAGGCGGGCCTCCGCAGGCCGAGGCCCTTTCGTCCCGCCATGAAGATGACGCCGGCTCCGAGAACGAAGCCAAGGCCCGGCAACCCACGCCTGCTCTCGCGCAGAAACTGTTGTTGCCGGGCATTGCCATGAGCCGTCCAGTGGACGAGCACCCCAGGTTCCGGGGCGTGCACCGGGGTGGCGACGGAGTCGAAGGTGGCGGCGGCATTGGCGCCGACGAAGACGGTCCGCCCGCGCACCTGATCGAAGACGGCTCCGGCCGGGAGGGGTTGGGCGTCGATGGCCTGGATGAGCCTGACCGGGTCGAAATCGGGACTCGCCTCGAGCGCCGGGCCCAGCAACTCGAGTCCGGCGGCGACAAACGGTGCGGCGGGCAGGACCGGTACGCCTCGAGCGCGGAGCTGCTCGAGACCGCCGTACCAGCGCAGGCGTCGGTGGCCCGGGGCCGAATCGCCTGGGGATTGAGGCAGCGCGGCGGCGACGAGGGAGCCATTGAAAGGGTAGTGGCGGATGACGCCATCCGTGTCCGGGTGTGATTGCACGGAGCCCCACCGAGGGCGCCCGGCAAAGAAGGTGGGGTGACGCTGGCGGTAGCCGTCATTCCAAAAGACCGGCCGCTGGTCGCCGACCGACCCGAGCGTCAGTTCGGGAAGTCCGGCGCCGACCGCCGCGAGCGGAGCGTCCTGTTCGGCCGATTCGGCCTGTTCGAAGAAAATGAAGTCAGCCACGATGACCTTGGCCCCGGCGCGGTGAAGGGCGGCGAAAAGGCCGGCAAAGGCCTGTCGAGGCCAAGGCCAGCGCATTTCGAACCCATCCCCTCCGAGAGCCTGCAAGGACTGCTCGTCGACCAGCACCAGCGCCGTCTGTTCCGGAGTCACGAGACGCGAGGCCAAGGTCCGTTGAAGCGCGTCGTGCCAGGACCGATCGAGGGAACCGAGCATTCCCGTCAATCCGAGCAGCCCGACCAGGCCGAGTGCGGCGGCCGGAGCCGCCTGTCGGGAGAGCCAGGAAAGAAAGGTTGACGGAGAGGCCATGGGCCGGGCCGACCCTGCGCCCAAGGCAGGACCGGCAAGGAGGCAGGGAACTAAGGTCCCGATGACCTCACAAGCTCACTTCTTGGACTCCTTCCTGGGCCAATCGGCCCGGGCGGCGACGCCGCTGTAGGCGGGGTCGCCGACCCCTAGGCGCTAAATTAGAAGCAGAGGGGAGCCCTCCGTACGATCGAGGAAATGCGTGCAGGATTGGTTCCGGTCGAGGGCGTCGCTCCGTCGACGCCGGGGGCCGCACCCGGCCCCGCTACGGCCGGTCGGATTAGGTGGACGCCAAGCGCAACCGGCCTCGACGGAGCGCCGCCCTCCCTCTATCCAGGGCACACCGAGGGATGAGTCTAACCTCCTCATTCATAGAAGTTTGAGCTACTGGGTCAGCGACCCCGCGGGGATTGGCGTCGCGAGTAGCAATCGGACCACGGAGGCGGGACCGGTCGGTCCCGTCGCGGCCTCGCCGAGGCCACCTCGTGCGTCCATGAAACCATGAACTCAGAATGTGAAAGTCATTACCCTCGGGCAGGCAGCAAGCCTGGGGCAGTGGAAGGCAACTGCGCCGCGGCAACGCGGGGTGGGGAGCAGCCGGAAGCGGAAGGTTGGTCCGAAACGAAAGTGAACTCGATACGGCAAGCGCAACGGGCGAGCCAGCGAGGTAAGGGCGAAGCCTGCCGCACAAGCGGTGAGTCTGTGACGGTTCGGGAACTGCCAAGACTGGACACAGGCCGGTGCGAGTGTGGGTGGAGTCGGAACGACCGGAAGGGAGCATGGTGTAAGTGGAGATCCCGGCGTGGCAGGTTGAGCCGCGACGGAGTCA
>JAEUGZ010000547.1 GCA_016794725.1 Opitutaceae bacterium
AAAACAAGATCCGCGCCAACGGGGCCGACGCCCAGCTTCGATTGTCCCTGGTCCAGGTCCTCTGCGTGATCGGCAATTGGGACCGCGCCAAAATCCAGCTGCAGACGCTCGACTCGATGGGCGATGAATACAAAGGATGGACCGGCATGGTGGGGCAGGCCCTGATGGCGGAAGCTCTCCGTCGCGAGGTGTTCGCCGGACGGACCACCCCCCTGGTGTTGGGCGAGCCGTCACCCTGGATGGCCCAGCTCATCCAGGCGCTGAGTCCGGCCGAGCCCGCGCTCCAAGCCCGTTTGCGCAGCCATGCTTTTGAGGCGGCGCCAGCGGTGCCTGCCGCGGTAAACGGTGTGGAGGTCGAATGGATCGCCGATGCCGACTCGCGGCTCGGCCCCGTACTCGAAGCGATGATGGAGGGAAAATATTACTGGATTCCCTTTGAACGCATCCGCCGCCTTTCCATCGCCCCCGCCACCGACCTCCGGCACCTGGTCTGGCTGCCCGCCCAGGCCACTTGGATCACCGGTGGCGAGTCCTCGCTTCTGATTCCGTGTCGCTACGTCGGCACCGAGTCGGCCCAGGACGACCGGCTCCGTCTCTCCCGCCGGACCGAATGGGAGGAACTCGCCGAGGGACAGTACCGCGGACTCGGTCAACGGATGTTCACCGCCGGCGAGTCGGATTATCCGCTCCTCGATGTCCGCACAATCGAGTTCAAGTCCGCCTGAACGTCCGCCGGCACCTCCGCTTACCATGGCCGACCTTGCCGCCATCGACCGGCTCCAGCCCTGTCTCCTCGACCGGCTCACCGACGAACAGCCGGACACCCAGGTCGAAAGTCGCACCCAACGGGTGATCTCCCTGAGCCGATTCAAGGAAGGCGTCCTGCGCGACCTGAGCTGGCTCCTGAACACCCAGCGTCACCGCGAGTCGGAAGGCATCGATGAGTACGGGCAGGTGTACCGATCTGTAGTCAATTTTGGGATGCGTGACCTGGCGGGCATCTTTTCCGAGGGCGGCGATATCCGGCAGATCGAGCGGGAGATCACCGAAACCATCCTCTTTTTTGAGCCGCGTATCATCCGGCGCACCCTGCAGGTGAAAATCATCAAGGAAGCGGAGCTGGCCTCGCAACGGAATCCGCACCGCATTTTCTTCGAGATCTCCTCGGACCTGTGGGCGCAACCCATGCCCGAGAAATTCTACGCCAAGACGGTGGTCGATCTCGAGACGGGTCAGTTCAGTTTCTGAACCGTTCATGGACAAAACCTTTCTCCGGCTTTACAACGAGGAGCTCCAGTACATCCGCGAGATGTCCGGGGAGTTTGCCGCGGAATACCCCAAGATCGCGGGGCGGCTCGCCTTGGACCGTGAGGGAAAAGAGGTCTGTGCGGATCCGTTTGTCGAACGCCTGCTGGAAGGATTTGCATTTCTCACCGCCCGGGTCCGGCGGAAATTCGATGCCGAGTTTCCCCGATTCACCCAGAGCCTGCTGGAGACCGTCTACCCCCATTATCTGTCACCCACGCCGTCCATGCTCGTGGCCCAGATGGTGCCGGATCTGACCGACGGAGCGCTCTCGACGGGATTCAAAGTTCCGCGCGGCACCATCCTGCGGTCACGATTGGGTCGCAATGAGCGCACCGCCTGTGAATACACCACGGGACATGACGTGACGCTCTGGCCGCTGACCATCACGGAAGCGCAGTACTACACCCGTGATCTTGGCACGCTCTCGCTTCCCGCCGACTGCCGAGGCCGGTCCGCGATGCGCATACGCCTGGAAATCACCGCCGGAGCGCATGCGGACATGCTCAAGACGATCCCGCACCTCGACTTCTATATTCGCGGCAGCGACGACATTCCCACCCGCATCTTCGAGCAGATGATCGGCCGCCAATCGGGCGGCGTGGTGAGATTGGTGGAAACCGGCCGGGTTCCCACCGTGCGACGCCTTTCCAGTCCGACCACGCTCCGTCTTGGGCATCTGGAGAACGAGGCGTTGCTTCCGCACAGCCCGCGAACCTTCGAGGGATACCGCCTGCTCAAGGAGTACATGGCGTTCCCGCAGCGGTTTCTTTTTACGCGGGTTCAGGGGATCGGCCAGGCCCTGGCGGGCAGCAAGGTCACTGCGTTCGACGTGGTGCTACTCTTCAATAACGTCGAGCCGCTGCTGGAAGGCCGGATTGACAAGGGCAGCCTTGACCTGGGCTGCACCCCGGCGATCAATCTGGTCAAGCGCCGGGCGGATCGCATCGCCCTCGACAATCGCACGCACGAGCACCAGATCATCACCGATCGCACCCGACCGCTGGATTTCGAGGTGTATCGGGTGGAAAGCGTGAACGGCATCGGCGCCAAGTCGGAACAACTCCAGACTTTTTTTCCGTTCTACGGTTCGCGGGCGGGAGGCACCGCCGGCGGTTCCTTCTACACAACCCACCGAGTGCCCCGGACGCTGTCCCAGCAGGAGAAACGCTACGGGAAAAACACATCCTACACCGGCTCGGAACTCTACCTTTCGTTGGTCGACGGACAGTCAGCGCCGTACTCCAGCGATCTGCGGCAACTCGCGCTCGAGGTGCTCGTGACCAACCGCCACTTGCCCTTGTCGATGGGTGACCGCATCGAGTTCACCCCCGATGGAGGAGGGCCGGTGCAGTCAGTGCGTTGTGTGACCGGCCCGACCCCTCCGCAACCGTCCCACATCGACGGAGAGATCCTCTGGCGGCTCATCAGTCACCTCTCGCTCAACTACCTGTCGGTCGACGGCGGCCCCGGTTCCGAGGATCCCGGCCCGTTTCGCGAGTTGCTGCGGCTTTACGCCGACGTGGCCGACCGGGCCCTGATGAAACAGATCGACGGGGTGCAGGCGGTGACGGTCAAACCCGTGGTGCGGCGCATTGAAACCCTCGGCCCGGTCACGTTCGTGCGCGGCTCCGAGATCACCCTGCGCCTCGATGAAACCGCCTTTGAAGGCGCGGGCGTGTTTCTGTTCGGATCGATCGTCGAGCGCTTCCTCACGCGCTACGCCTCGATCAACTCCTTCACCGAAACCGTGATTGTAACGCCACAGAGGGGAGAAGTAATGCGATGGCCGATTCAAACCGGTACCCGTCCACTCCTCTAAAGCTACGCCCAGGCGTCACCGAGCTTCTGAGCCGTCCGCTCGAGCTGGACTTTTTCGCGACCATCCGCCGACTGCAGGCCGAGAACGATGACGAGCCCGCGGTGGGCACTTCGCTCCGTCCCGCCGAGGAGAGTGCCCGTTTCGCCCAGGAGGCGACCCTTAGCTTCCCCCCAACCTCCATCTCCTCGGCCAAATGGAATGAGAAACGCGACCTGCTTGAGGTCGTCTTGCGCTTCACCGGATTGTTCGGCCCTCACGGCCCGCTCCCGGCCCACCTCACCGAATACGTGATGGATCGGAAGCGACACCATAACGACCCCACCATCGGGGCGTTTCTCGATATGTTTCACCACCGGATCTTCTCGCTCTTCTTTCGTGCGTGGGCGGTGAATCAGCCGACGGTCGATTTTGACCGGGCCGACGAGCGTCGCCACTCCTTCTACTACCGAAGTCTGATCGGCGTGGGTACGGTGCCACCCGAAGAGCATGATTCCGTGCCGGACCCGGCCCGGCTTTTCTTTTCCGGCTGGCTCGGCGGCCTGAGCCGCAGTCCCGAAGGTCTCGGTGGCATCCTCTCGGAGTTCCTCGGTGTTCCTGTCTCGGTGACCAATTTTCAAGGGTCCTGGCTTGAGCTCCAGAGGGAAAGCCGGTGCCGGCTCGGGGAGTCCCGCTCCACCGGGGTACTGGGGTCCAGTTGCTTTGCCGGGGAACGGGTTTGGCTTTCCCATCTGAAGTTCCGACTCCGCATCGGCCCACTCACCTGGGACAACTATCAGCGATTGCTGCCCGGGGAAACCGCCTTTCGACAGGTCAAGGATTGGATTCGATTCTATGTCGGGGAGGAGTTCAGCTGGGAGGCGCAATTGGTGCTACGGCGCGATGAATTCAGGCCCTGCCAGCTCGGGGGCGGGGCCCGCCTCGGCTGGACCAGCTGGAGCGGCACCCCGGAAAAGCACCGCGATCTCGACGACCTTATCCTGCAATCTCACTGACACAACCCCTCCAACCACACCTCACCATGGCCGAGATCAAACGCTC
>JAEUGZ010000548.1 GCA_016794725.1 Opitutaceae bacterium
AACGCTGTGACATCCGCGACATGAACCGAAAAGCCCCTCACCTGACCTTCGACGATATCTGGAGTGTAGGTCGCAATCGCGTGCCAAACCTCACCGTTTGGTACGGGAATCCGGCGCTCAAAGGCCTGTTTTTTGCCCGCGAGCGCCTCTAAGATATGGGGTAAATTTTTTGCGTAGAGTTGGGGACCGAGAAGTGCTTCCAATGTCATGCCCTTCATCTCCTCGGGTGTGCGTCCGAACCAACTCACGTAGGCATCATTGGAAAATACGCAGCGTTGCTCCGTGTCCCAATAGGCGAACATGGCTGAAGTATGGTTGAGTGTTCGTAGGAGCGTGCGGGTGGGGTCATTCATCCCAGGAAGGCAAAGTGTGTAGTAGGTCGGCCATGCGGTCGTGTGCTCCGATTTGTCAGTTTTCAGATTCCTGGCGATTTGGCCGTGAATTTGCTAATCTTTTTCATAGAGATTGTTACGAACGCGAAAGCATCCCGACCACGGTGCACAAAAACCTGACAACTCCAAATCAAACCTGCAGAATTTCATCCTATTGATCATCTTGGGTGCCTCGACCAAGCGAAGGTGCCACATGGAGGGCATAGCGGGGAAGTATCCGACAGCGGGTCAAGAACGTGGGATGCAACTCCAGGGCCGGGGGAAGCCGAGGCGCCACCGGAGGGTCAAGCAGCGAAGACGGGTCATTGAGCGATCAGGCATGTTCACGCCGACCACACACCGCATCTGAACCAAGGCGGGTAGGGTAAGGCCCACTGCGACTCAAACTCCCGTCGTCCACAGACGTCGGCACTTGGCTAGGAAGGCTTGCCGGTGTTGAGGCAGGCGTAGACGGCCCGTCCGAGGGTGGCGTAGGTCATGGGCTTGTGGACGATGGTGTCGATTCCCAGGGTCTTCATCTCTTCTTCCTCGGCGGGTGAGAAGAAGCCGCTCGCGACCAGGGTGCGCACCTTCGGCTGCAGTGCCCGCAGGCGCGCGGCCAGCTGCAAGCCGCCGAGTCCCGGCATGGCGAGGTCGGTTAGGACCGCGGCAAAGCGATCTCCCTGGCGGGAGAACTCGGCGAGTGCATCCTCGGGTCTCGTGTGGGCGACGACCCGGTAGCCCAGGCGCTTGAGGAGCGCCTCGGTCGACCGTGCGATCGCGCTTTCGTCATCGACGAGCAGAATGGACTGGCCCGAACCCAGGGGTACCGACTCTTGCGGAGCTTCGGGAAGGGCGTTGTCCTCGCCGATGGGAAAGTAGAGATGAAACAGCGTGCCCCGCCCCGGTTTGCTGTAGACGGTGATCGCTCCGCCATGCTGCTGCAGGATGCCGTGCACCACCGAGAGTCCCAAACCGGTTCCTTCACCGCGGGCCTTGGTGGTGAAGAAGGGCTCGAAGATGCGCGCCTTGACCTCCGGGGTCATGCCCGGACCCGTATCCTGAATTCCGATGCGCAGGTAGCGCCCCGGTTTCATGCCGGGATCGGGACGCTCCGACGTGGATTCGAAGCTCACCACGCTTTCGGTGAACGAAAGCTGGCCCTGGACGCCGCGCATCGCCTGGACGGCGTTGGTCCCGATGTTCATCAGCACCTGGTGCACCTGGATGGGGTCGGCGACGAGCGTGGGGCTCTGTTCCGCGCGGGGATGGAGGAACTCCACCTTGCCCTTGGCGATGGCGCGGAGAAACGAGATCGTCTCATCGATGATCGCCGTCACCGACAAGCGTTCGCGCTCGGGCGAGGTCTGGCGCGAGAAGGCGAGGATCTGCCTCACGAGCTGCTGGGCCCGAAGAGAGGCCTGCATGATCTGGTTGATGTTCTCGTGGGCGGGATGGTCCTCCGGAAGCGTCAGTCGCGCGATCTCGGCATTGCCGACCAGCACGGTCAGCAGGTTGTTGAAGTCGTGAGCCACGCCGCCGGCGAGCGTGCCGATCGCTTCCATCTTCTGGCTCTGCTGGAGGGCCTCGGCCTGGCGCGCGAGACGCTCCTGGAGTCGCCGCTGACGGAACATGGACCAGAGGGCGACGAGCAGGGCGATGGCCAGACCGAAGGAGACGGCGAGCAGGATCTCGAATTTGGTGTAGCGGGTCGACGAAACGTGACCAAACCAGCGCTGGTAGATCTCGTCGAATTCACCGGTCCGGACCAGCACGGCGAGCCCCTCGTTCAACTTGGCGAGCAGGGCACGGTCCCCGTCGCGCACGGCGAAACAGTAACGCACGTCGTACCCCTCCAACGGCAAATCGGAAACGCGGAGGTTGCGCAGTCCGAGGTGATGCGAGAGGGCGAGTCCGCTGAGTCGCGTGATCAGGGTGGCGTCGCCCTCACCGCGATTGAGCCGAATGAGGGCTTGTTCGACGGATTCGACGTGGACGATGGATCCCTCGAGTCCGGCCCGCAGCAGGACGGTTTCGCCGAGACTGCCGCGGTGGACCAGGACTTTTTTAGCCTTCAGGTCTGTGAGCGACTTCAGTGCCGGACTGGAATCGCGCAGAAAAACGGCGCCGGACAGGTCCAGGTAGGGGACGGAAAAGTCCGCCTGCTCCTCCCGTTCCGGAAACTGGGCATAGCTCTGCAGCAGGTCCAGATTGCCGGCGGTGAACAGCCCGTTGATCTCTTGAGTTGTGCCGAGGACGGGCTCGATCGGCAGGTCCATCACCCGCCCCACGCTGCGCGTCAGGTCGTGGGCGAAGCCTTGGATGTTGCCCTGTGCGTCCCGATAGGAGAACGGGAAATTGTCGACCAGCACGCCCGTGCGCAGCGGGCCTCGGTTGGGCTGGGCGCGCGACGCGATGGCAGGCAGCAGGGCCAGCAACCCTCCCAGAACGACGGCAATCGTCCCACGCGTCATTCCCCAGAGCGTGGGCAGATTGGGAAGAATTGCAACGTCCACTCATTGCGGACGTTGCAATCCTGACGGTCGAGCCTACGGGATCGGCCAAGCGAGCACCGCCGGGGTGCGGGTGGCGGGCCGGATCTCTCCGCTGATGATGACGGCGAGGCCCTTCCAGACGACTCCGGGGGCGGCCACCACGGGACCAGGGCCGGCGTCGGTGGTCTGATCGCGATCCCCGGCGGGAGCGCGGGGCATGATCGGACCCGGCGCCCAGGTGCGTTTGACCGGATCAAAGATCAGGCTCTCCGTGGCAAACCCCGGGTGTTCGCGCGGAGCGCCCGGGAAGACCTCGGAATATCCGCCGACGAGGAGGATACGGCCGTCGGGCAGCACGGGGCAGGGACTCACCGCGGCGACACGGGCCACCGGCAGGTCGCCCAGACGCTCCCAACCGTCCTTGGCGGGATCAAAGCGATAGACCCGGTTCGAAGGGGCATGTTTGCGTTCCGCATTGAAGGCCATGCCGCCGAAGAGCAGGAAGCCCGAGCCATCGGACGAGGCGGCGCTGACAAACAGCCCGGGACCGGGCAAGTCGGGGAGGCGGCGCCAGCCGCGATCGACCTGGGAGAGATCCAGCGCATAGGCGGAGGCTTCCGCAGCCGGTTCGGTGAGCACGGTCTGTCCCCCGGCGACAATGAGGTGGTGCCCGGCCACGGCGGCAACGGCGTAGCCCACCGCGACCGGCAGGTCGGGCAGCTTGCGCAAGGAGAGACCCTTGCCGGCGGCGCTCAGCGCGTAGACCGTGGCCAGAGGGCCTTTGGCGCCGATGCCACCCGCGAGATAGATCGTATCCGCATGGGCGGCACACGCGAACGCTCCGGCCTTTTCCGGAAGCCGCAGGTCGAGGACCTCCCACGCGGAGGTGGGCGAGGCGAGGGAGTAGATGCGGTCGTTGAAGGCCTTTTCGCCCTTCAGCCAGAACGGCTTCTCGGGAAAATGGGAACCTCCGGCGGCGATCAAGCGGCCGGCAATGACGCCGGCGGCCATGCCACCGTAGCCGACTGGATCGGGCAGCGGAGCGAGCAGCTTCCAACCGTGGAGATCAACCGGCGGCGGCGAGGCGGAGAAGGAGGGGGAGGTCGACATGATGAGGAGGGAAATCAGGAGGGAGCGTCGCGTGAGCATGGAGGGTGAAGTTGGGAGAGGTCCGCTGGAGGTGGGGTCGACGACCTTGTGGGGATTGGCGTCGCGTGAGGAAATCGGACACCGGAGGCGGGACCCGTTGGTCCCGTCGCGGCCTCGACGAGGCCACCCCCAACGGGGACGCTGCAGTTTCCCACGTCCGATCCTCTGGTTGACGCGCATCCGCGACTGAGGGATTCACGGTTCCACATCCGATGGGTTGGGGCTCAGCCGACCAGTTTCTTGCCGGTGACCGAGTTGAATTCCCCGCTGCCGGGAGCGAAGGCGTAGCGTTCCGCAAATCCGTCCGGGAGATGCACGCCGAGGCCAGGGGCGGAGGAGAGACGCAGGCGTCCGTTTTCCAGAACCGGCGGTTCCACCCACAAGTCCATGAGCAAGGGCGCTTCCATGTGCGTGTTGAGTTCACGTCGGTTCGGATTGTAGGCGGCGAACTCGAGAATGGACGTGTTCCGGCAGGCGAAGGCGGCGTGCAGGTTGGCGGCCACACCCGGAGTGGCGGACCAGGCGTGGGTGGCGATGGATACACCGCGCAGTTCACAGAGTCGGGCGATCTTGATGAAGTTCGTGATGCCGCCCATGAATGAAGCGTCCACTTGGGCCAGGGCGAAGGGCTGGTACTCCAGCCAGTCGCGCCACTCCTCCAGGCTGGTCAGACACTCGCCACCGGCGACGGGGATGGTGGTCGATTGACGCAGGGCGGCGTAGGCCTGCATGTCGGTGTAGGGCAGCGCTTCCTCGAAGAAGCCGATGGGAAACGCCTCCAGCCCCTTGAGCACGAACTGGGCGGTCGCGAGATTCCAGATGTGGTCGGCCTCGCCCAGGTTGTCCATGTGGGCGTCGAGGTTGAGCTGGAAGGACTGGCCGAACCGTTTGAGCAGGAACTCCACCTTGGACCGCTCGACCTCCAGCGCCTCCTGCGGCGTGCGCGAGGCGAGAAAAGGGTAGCCGGGACGGTGACTGCCGGCGCCAAGTTTGACCGAATTGAAACCGAGGCTGAGGTACTTCTCGACCTTGCCTTCGAGTTCGTCACGCGCGTGCGGGGAAGTTCCACCCGTGGCGTAGCAGGGCAGCGAGTCGTGGCACCGGCCGCCGAGCAGTTCGTACACCGGTACTCCCAAGGCCTTGCCCTTGAGATCCCAGAGTGCGGATTCAATGCCGCTCAGGACAATCGAACCCAGGCCGACCCGGGCCCAGAATTTGCCCGAGGTGAACATGCGGCGGCTGAGCACGTCGATATCGAGAGGCGATTGCCCGACCAGGATGGGAGCGTAGAAGGCCACGATTTCCGGCACCAGTTCGGGGACAAAGTACCCGGCATAGGTTTCCCCGAGTCCGGTCAGCCCGGTGTCCGTCTCAATCACGATGAACGCAGCCGAGCGTCGGGTGCGGGACTTCATGAAGATGTCCTTTTGGGGAGCGGTGCAAAGCAGCGTGCGAACGCGGGTGATTTTCATGCGGGAGCGATGGTGGGACGACGGTGGAAGGAGGAAAGGAAGACGTTGAGAGCCCGGCGGTGCGGGGAGGACCCGACGCTTCGGCCGGCCGGCTTATCGGGGGGCCAGCTGGGTGAGCAGCCACGCCGCGGCCTGTTCGTGGGCCTGGTCAGTCTGGCGGTGGTTGTCCGTTGGCATGATGTGCAGGTGGAGCGGGGCGAGCTTTAGATCGGCCGGAGTGGCGGCGACGACCGCCCGGGTGAAGGCGATGCAGCGATCGGTATTCACCCGACGGTCACGGTTGCCGATGCTGATCCAGATCGGCCGCCCGGCCAGGGCGGGGGCGAGATTGACCAGGGCTGTCGACTGCACGAGCGCGTTCTGGCCAAGGTCGGCGAACTCGCTCAAGTCGGCCAGGTGGGTGACCGGAGAAAGGGTGATGGCAGCGCTGATACGCGGTTCTGCGGCCATCACCTGCAGTGACATGAAGCCGCCCCGCGAGATGCCGAAAAGGGCGACGCGTTTGGGGTCCGTGAGACCGGTGCGGATCAGGTGGTCGAGCACCTTGGACACCCGTTGCACAAAGGGAGCCACGACGTCCTCATTGCGGCTTATGCGTTGCGCCCAGCCGGGCAGACCGGCCTTTTCGCCCGGACGGACGTCGTCACCGTGCACCGGCATGTCGATGCTCACCACGAAAAATCCCGCGTCCTGCCTGAGCCGGCGTGCGCCCCGGCAGAAATTGGGATCGGACAGGGTGGTGCCGCGGTCGGCGGCAAAGAGAAAGAGCGTGGGGGTGGGGCGGGCCGGGGCTGCGCCAATGAACGCAAACGGCACACCGTCGACCGACTGGTGGGTGAGATCGGCGGCGGACTCGGCCGATTCACCGGAAAGTGCACCGACGGACATGAGGATCGAGAGGAAAAAGCACCTGAGGTTCATGGCGATGCGACCGACCCGCAGGCGCCGGGCGAGGGGGGGAGGAGACCGAAAAGCGTCAGGCCCGGGGGCTCACGCGAGACAGGCATGCGAGGGATGAAGCAGAAAATACGTGTGTATACAAGAGTTTCGGCAAGCGATTTTCCGGGGAGCCTTTCGCTTTGGACGGAGGCAGGGCAGAATCGGTGCTATTCTTCGCCGTCCCAGTAGTCGGCGTCGGTGGCGCGAAAGAACTTTCGAGGGGATCGAAAGCCCCATTTGTTGGAATCGGGGTAGTGCCAGACATCGACCGTCGGATTGTCGGCGACCAGGAGGTAGACGAGGTCGGCCTCGCCGGTGGCTGTGACCTGGTGAGCTTCGAACGGGGGATGGAGCACGATGTCCCCGGCCTTGAACTCGGTCGTTCCCTCGATCGTCCGGACACGGGCCGAGCCCTCGAGGAGAACGTAGAATTCCCACTGGGACGAGTGGGAGTGGAAGGGACACCCGCATTCACCCGGGGCGAGTTTGCCCCACTCGAGGTCGAAGGGGTGTCCCCCGAGTCCGGTCGGCGTATTGCGCAGGGCACCGAGGGCGATGGAGAGTTCTTTGCTGGTACCGCGGAACTTCCCCTTGGGGGAGGACCAGGCCTCCCAGGCGATGGAGTCGACCGAGCGGAACCGGCTGGAGAACGGGCTGGCCGGTGCTGGCACGATCAAGGGGGAAACGGCCCCGGGCGTGTCCCGGGGATCCTCGCCATCGAAGTAGTCGGCGGACGTGACGTGAAAGAAGCCGCCCGGGGGCCGCAGTCCCCATTTGTTGGAGTCCGGGTAGTGAAAGGCGTCGAGTTGCGGATGATCGGCCACGATGAGGACGTGGAGATCGTGCGTCCCCGGATTGATCAGCTGGTGGGCCTCGCCGGGAGGATGGATCCACACGTCGCCGGGGCGCACCGGCACCCGTTCGGAACCGACGCGCACGATGCCCTCGCCGGACCTGACGAGGAAGAGTTCCCATTGGGCGAGGTGAGTGTGGTAGGGACAAACAGTGGCGCCGGGAGGCACCCGCCTTTCCTGCACGTCGAACGGATGACCTCCACCCCACGTGCCGACATTTTGAATACCGCCGAGGGCGAGGGAGAGGTTGCGGCTGAACGAGTGAAACCTGCCTGAGGGGGAGCGCTGTTCAAGCCATGGCAGGGAGGGCCAGCAGAGGGAGAGCATAGAGAAGGGCGGGGAAGAGAAGCGCAGGCGCCCGGGAGGGGAAAGGCCAAAGGGAGGGGGTGGACGCGGTCTTGCCTCTTGGCGGAGGCCGGGCTTGCATGCCGGCGCGATGAACCGCCCTGTCACCTGGTTGATGCATGGTCTGGCCCTGCTGGTGGGCGGTGCGGGGGTCATGTCGCCGGCGTGGGCGGCGCGGTCGTCGGCGCCACGTCCGTACGCCATGCGGGAGCGTGCGTGGTACGCGCAGGCGGCGCTTGACCGCGTGGTCGAAGGTGCGGATCTGGATGTCCATTTTCTGGCCGCCGCGGTTTTCTTTGAAACCAATCGCCGTCGGGTTGAGGCGGGGCGACGCCGGTTGCGTTACGATCCGGCGGCAGTGGAAGCGGCCGAGCGCCAGGCGACGATGATGGCCAATCTGGGCCAGGTTGGACACGGCAACCCCCTCCGCGGGGAGTCCACGGTGACGGCGCGCTTGGAACAATCCGGGGTCACGCCCGCGCGGGTGGCGGAGAACGTCGCGTCGACCTCGCTGTTCGATTTCCCTGCCGAACGTTCCTTCGTGATCCGTCACCTGGGCAATCAGCGGGTGTTGATCGACGGAGAGACGGGGCTGCCGCTGGCCCGGCGCACGTATCGGGAGTTGGCGACAGTGATGGTTGACCAGTGGCTGGCTTCGCCGGGGCACCGTGAAAACCTGATGTCACGTCAGGTCAGTGTGCTCGGGTGCGGGATGCGCTTCGCCCGCGTCGCCACCGGCTTGGAGCTGGTGCATGCGGTGCAGGTGTTTATGGATCCCTGAATCGGAGCAGAACGCTTGAGCTGCGAATCCCGCTGTCACGCCTGCGCGTCAGCTTGGACGCGATTCAAGGGCGGTGCCTGGTGGAGGTGGGGTCGCCGACCCCGCGGTGATTGGCGTCGCGTGAAGAAATCGGACGTCTGAGGCGGGACCGGTGGGTCCCGTCGCGGCCTCACCGAGGCCACCTCGTGCGTCCATGAAACCATGAACTCAGAATGTGAAAGTCATTACCCTCGGGCAGGCAGCAAGCCTGGGGCAGCGGAAGGCAACTGCGCCGCGGCAACGCGGGGTGGGGAGCAGCCGGAAGCGGAAGGTTGGTCCGAAACGAAAGTGAACTCGATACGGCAAGCGCAACGGGCGAGCCAGCGAGGTAAGGGCGAAGCCTGCCGCGCAAGCGGTGAGTCTGTGACGGTTCGGGAACTGCCAAGACTGGACACAGGCCGGTGCGAGTGTGGGTGGAGTCGGAACGACCGGAAGGGAGCATGGTGTAAGTGGAGATCCCGGCGTGGCAGGTTGAGCCGCGACGGAGTCA
>JAEUGZ010000609.1 GCA_016794725.1 Opitutaceae bacterium
CTGATTGGCACGGTGGGGCGCAGCCCGTTGATCGATGGGTTGGTGGCGTCGGGCAAACTTGACGTGACCGAGATCCGGGGACGCTGGGAATCGTTCCTGATCCAAACGGTGGAACAACCTCTGCCGGGGGTGGCCCGGGCCTTGGTCATCGCCGGCAGCGACAAACGCGGGACCATCTACGGGATTTACGAAGTCTCCCGACAGATCGGTGTCTCGCCCTGGTACGACTGGGCGGACGTGCCGGTGAAACGGCGGGCCGAACTCTTTGTCCATCCCGGCCGGCGGGTGGACCCCGGCCCGGTCGTGCACTATCGCGGCATTTTCCTCAACGACGAGGCTCCGGCACTGACGGGCTGGGTCCATGAAAAGTATGGGCGCTTTGGCCATGAGTTTTACGGACGCCTGTTCGAACTCCTGCTCCGCCTGCGTGCCAACTACCTCTGGCCCGCGATGTGGTTGCCGCGCGCCTTCAACGATGACGATCCGGAGAATCCCCGGCTGGCCGACGAGTATGGCATCGTCATGGGAACCTCGCACCATGAGCCGCTCCTGCGCGCCCATGCCGAGTGGGGCAAATATGGAAAGGGACCCTGGGACTACTCGAAGAACGCCGCGGTGTTGCGCGAGTTCTGGCGAGGCGGGGTGGAACGTTCCAAGGGGTTTGAGACGATCCAGAGCCTCGGCATGCGGGGGGATGGCGACGAGGCCATGTCGGCCGAGACCAACACCCGGCTGCTTGAGACCATTGTTGCTGATCAACGTGAACTGCTGAGCACGGTCACCGGGCGTCCGGCCGCCCAGATTCCGCAACTCTGGGCGCTCTACAAGGAGGTACAGGGCTACTATGAGGCGGGTATGCGGGTGCCGGACGATGTCATCCTGCTTTGGTGCGACGACAACTGGGGCAACCTGCGACGCCTTCCGACCCCGGTGGAGAGAAAGCGTCCTGGTGGCGCCGGTGTGTACTACCATTTCGATTACGTAGGCGGACCCCGAAACTACAAGTGGATCAATGTCACGCCCATCACGAAGGTCTGGGAGCAGATGCACCTCGCGTGGCGTCACGAGGCGACGCGGCTCTGGATCGTCAATGTCGGCGATCTCAAGCCGATGGAGTTTCCCACGGAGTTTTTCCTGACCTACGCCTGGAATCCGGAGCGCTGGCCCTATGAAAAACTGGAGGAGTACTCTCGCCAGTGGGCTGCACGGCAGTTCGGTCCGACGTGGGCCGGGGAGATTGCCGCACTCATCAACGGATACTCGAAACTGAACCGGCGGCGCACACCGGAACTGCTCGCGCCCGACACGTTCAGCCTGAGCAACTACCGTGAGGCGGAGCGTGTTCTCGGGGAGTGGAACGACCTCGTCCGGCGGGCGGAGACGGTCAATGCCGCCCTCGCGCCGGAATTTCGGGATGCGTTCTTCCAACTGGTGCTCTATCCGGTGAAAGCGAGCGCCGGGGTGGTCGAGCTGTACGTCTCCGTCGGACTCAACCGACAGTACGCGCGGCAGGGCCGAAGTGATGCCGGAATCCACGCCGCGCGGGCCCGCGAGCTCTTTGCCGCCGATCGTGCCCTGTCGGACCAGTACCACCAGCTCGGTGGTGGCAAGTGGAACCACCTCATGAGCCAGATCAAGTTCGGCTACACCACGTGGCAGTCGCCCGAGATGGAGGCCATGCCCGCCGTGCACGAGGTGCTTCCGCGTGCAGGGGCGTCGCTGGGCGCCGCCATCGAGGGATCCGAGGCGGGGTGGCCCGTGTACGCCGCACCCCGTCCGGTGCTGCCCGAGGTGACCTCACTGCAGTGCACGACGACCCGCTGGCTGGAGCTGTTCAATCGCGGGCAGGATCCGTTCGAGTTCAGTGTGTCGGCCGACCAGCCGTGGGTGAAGCTGTCGGCGGCGCGTGGACGGGTTGCGGACCGCACGGTTCGTCTCGAACTCGGAATCGACTGGGCCAGGATCGCCCCCGGTCGAAACACGGCAACGGTGACGGTTGACGCCGGGGCGGCGGGACACTTTTCGGTGCAGATGCCCGCCCATCGTGTCCCGGATGGCGTGGTCGGTTTCGTCGAGGCGGACCAACACATCGCCATCGACGCGCTCCACTTCGACCGCATCGTCCAGTCCGGAGAGGTAACGTGGAAGCCGTTGCCTGAGTTTGGCCGCACCCGGGGCGGAGTCACCGCTTTTCCGGTCACCCACGCTGAGGTCAAGCCCGGTGGTGATTCCCCGCGTCTGGAGTACGATCTCCACACCTTCTCCTCCGGTGATGTGAAGGTGGAGGTGCACCTCGCGCCCTCGCTGGACTTTCAATCCGGCGAAGGCCTGCGTTACGGCATTTCAATCGACGACGAAGCGCCGCAGGTGGTGAAGGTCGGCACCTGGTCCCCGCAGACGAACTGGGAGACGGCAGTCGCGGACAGTGTTCGCCGGGTGACGACCTCGCACCGGCTCGCCTTGCCGGGACGGCACACGCTCAAGTTCTGGCTGGTTACACCCGGGGTGGTGCTCGAGCGCATTGTGATCGATACCGCACCGGTTCCGGAGCCCGCACCCGGACAACGGGTCGCGCGGGCAATGCCCGGTGTCCGGCCGAGCTACCTGGGGCCGCCCGAAAGCCCCAGGGCCCTTCGGCCGCCGTCGCCGTGGGCGATGAGTCCGGAGGAGCGTCAACGTATTCAAAAGTTAACGCAAGAGGATCACGCCGACATGCTGCGGCAATTGGGAATCACCCGGCTCCGCCCCGGCCGCAATTCGGGAGCCGGTTCAACCGTGCCGCCCAACTACGATGAGGCGAAGGCCAATCCCTATCCGGACTGGCCGGAATTGCTCACCTTCAGGGATGGCACACCGGTGACCACCGCCGAGCAGTGGGTACAGCGGCGGCGTCCTGAGATCGCGGAAGAGTTCGCGCGAGAAATCGTGGGCCGGGTGCCCGCCGCGGTGCCCGCGGTGACCTGGACCGTGACGCGGCAGCTTGACACGTGGGTCGGCGGACTGCCGGTGGTGGCCCGGCAGGTGACCGGTCGCGTTGACAATTCGGCTTTTCCCGGCCTTTCGGTCGCGATCCGCATGGCGGTGGTGATGCCGGTTGACGCGAGAAAACCAGCGCCCGTGCTGGTGATGTTTGGATCGGGTGCCATGCCTGATGAACCGACGCCACGGTTCCCCGCGGCGCAGGAGCCGCCGGCGCCACCGTCGCCCGAACAATTGATCGCGGCGGGGTGGGGCTATGTCTCCCTGAACCCGGGCAGCGTCCAGGCTGACAACGGCGCAGGTCTCACGGCAGGGATCATCGGTCTGACCAATCGCGGCCAGCGCCGCACTCCTGAGCAGTGGGGCGCCCTGCGCGCCTGGGCGTGGGGGGCGGGCCGGGCGCTCGACTACCTGGAGACCCTGCCGGCCGTGGATGCGAAGCGGGTCGGGATCGAGGGCGTTTCCCGCTATGGCAAGGCGGCGCTGGTGGCGATGGCGTTTGAGCCCCGGTTTGCCATCGCGTTGATTGGCTCGTCAGGCGAAGGCGGAGTCAAACCCCACCGCCGGGAGTTCGGCGAAACGGTCGAAAACCTCACGGCGGCGGGCGCCTACCACTGGATGGCCGGCAATTTCCTCAAGTATGGAGCTGCCGAGGCGTCGTTCGGGGCGCGGACGCCAGGAGACCTGCCGGTCGACTCGCACCAGTTGCTCGCGCTCTGTGCGCCACGACCCGTGTTCGTGAGTTACGGCATTCCCGAGAAAGGAGACTCCCTCTGGCTCGACGCACCGGGCAGCTACCGGGCGACGGTTGCGGCGGGACCGGCGTATCGACTGCTGGGAGCCAAGGATCTGGGAGTGAAGGACGACTACCGCACGGCGACCCCTCCTCCGGTGAACACGGGATTGCTCGAGGGTGAACTCGCCTGGCGTCAGCACGATGGCGGACACGAGGACCGCAGCAACCTGAGCTTTTTTATCAGCTGGGCCAACCGGTTGTTTGGCTACGGGCCGCCCACGCGCGACGCCGACCAACCGGTGATGCGGGCCGACCGCAACTCCCACCTCGCCCATGCCCAGTTGCTCCAGAAGGCGAGGGCGGGGGGCATTTCCGTGTACTTCCTCGGCGACTCGATCACCCGCCGGTGGGGGGGCACGGACTACCCGGACTTCCTCGCGCACTGGCGGCAGCAGTTTCACGGTTGGAATGCAGGCAACTTTGGCTGGGGGGCCGACACCACGCAAAACATGCTCTGGCGGCTGCGTCAGGGCGAACTCGACGGCGTCAATCCCAAGGTCATCGTCCTGCTCGCCGGCACCAACAACATCGGCGGGTCTCCCGGTGATGATGCCAAGGTGGCCGATGTCACCCGCGGCATCACCGCGATCGTGAACCTGTGCCGGGCCAAAGCCCCGGATGCCGCGCTGATCATCATGGGAATCCTGCCCCGCAACGATGGACCCGTGGTGCCCACCATCGACCGCATCAATGCAAACCTGGCCCGGCTGGCGGATGGAAAACGTATCTACTATCTTAACATCAATGACCGGCTCGCCGACAAGGACGGCAGGCTCTTTGACGGCATGACGGTGGACCGACTGCACCTCAGCCTCAAGGGGTATCAGGTGTGGGCCGATGCGCTGAAACCCCTTCTGACCGACCTCCTCGGCCCCCCGTCCGCCGTTGACACCGCGCCGCCCCCGACCGGAGACCCGAGTGCAAGGCCGCTGCATCCCTAGGCTGGGAGGCGGGTGGGTCGCGGTGACGGCCTGACGCGTCGGCTGGACTCGCATCACCGGCCGGTGGCCGGCCTGACGGCGCTGGCGTATCGTCGAGCCCCCGCGTCCCTGCCTTTGTCCGAGGACGGGCGTGTCACATGGCTTTGGACACAGTCGTGTCACCCGGTTTCAACAGGGTCAAAAAGTGAGGAACGGATGACAAGATATGCGTATCTGAAATGAGATTACATGCAAGACCCGGGCCATTGGTGCCCTGTCGTGATTTTTCTTAGACGATTTGTGGATTCGATTGAACTTCCAGTAGGAGGACCCGATTGGGACTGCCATGCACCTTACATGGTCGTCGTGTAAACCTTTCAGGCGACGCGGGAATTCCGACTCCGGGGCGTCCGGCGCGTCCCTCTGCAGGTGCGGCTGATCCGGTCACGAGGGGAAGAAGCCAAACGACGAACATGACTGCAAACGCCATCCGCCAGCACGATGTGGGCTCTTTTCAAGGCCGCGTCGCCTCCCGGTTGTGGTGCATCCAGCTGGAGAGGCCTGGTTTTGCCTGGAAGTTGATTGGCGGCGTCCTGCTGGTGGGGATGCTGCCCCTGCTGATTGCCGCGGTGGTCGTTCCGACCACAATGAAGTCGGCGTTTGCCGAGGTTGCGCGCGACTACCTGACCCAGGTGACGCAGCATCTCGCGCTCAATGTCCAGATGGAGATGCGCCGCCATGTCAACGCGGTCGAGGCGGTGAGCAAGATTGATTCGCTGCGGTCGACCATCCGTGGCCGCAATCGGTCGCAATTGACCTCCGCCGACATAGAAGCTGCAAACCAGCAGCTGGCTTCCCTGGTGAAGAGCTCCAGTTCCGAGCATCAGGGGCTTTTCCTCTGTGGCAAGGATGGGGTGGTGTTTGCGGGCGCCTTGCGAAACGGAGACCTTCGAGCCTACGCGCACATCGACATTCTCGGTCGCAACTACTTTGCGCAGGCCCGCGAAACGCTGCGGACGGTGGTGAGTGAGCCCCTTCGTTCGCTGGTCGACAAGTCACCGATTGTCGTGATTGCCGTTCCGATCGTCAGCCCGGACGGAGAGTTCGAAGGATTGGTGGGACTTGGAGTCGAGATGCGCCATCTTGTGGCCTTCATCACCGAACACGCTTCCCGGCAGGTGGGGGCTCCGTTTGCGGTTGATCGAAACGGAGTGGTGTTTGCCCACCAGGATCCGGCGCGCATGTTTGGGGCGCCGTTGGCGGAAACTCCAGGGTGCGAAGCGCTGGCAGCGCGCATGCGGCGAGGCGAGGTCGGCGTGGAATCCCATCGGATGCCCGACGGAAAGGAGAAGCTGACGGCGTTTGCGCCGGTGGTGGTCGCTGGGTGGAGCATCGGAGCCTCCCTGCTCACGAGCGAGTTTGATGCGGCGGCGCGAGGAATCCAGTCGGTGATCGTCGTCCTTGCAGTGGCCTTTGCGTTTGTGGCCCTCCTCGGTGCGGGGACGCTTGCGATTGGCATCGAGCAGATTCGCGGGGCGCTGACGGAAGTTCGCACGAGCAATGACCGCTTCAACCTGTTCTCGGAGGCGGCGGGTGATGTGATCTGGGATTGCCAGGTCGCAAGCCGGAAAATCTGGGTGAATCGGGGTTCGGGAACCTTTCTGCCGGAAACGGTGCCCGCGGATGCGACCCTCGATGACCTGATTGCATTCATACCCGAGGCGGAACGGGGGATTTTTGAACAGGGCCTTCGGTCGTGTCGTGACACCGGCAGCTGGACGGGAGAGCACCATGTGCTGCGCAAGGATGGGAGTCTCGGTTACGCGATTCACCGTATCCTCGCGATCCGAGGAAGCGCGAGTGCGCCCGAGCGGATGGTCGGGCGGCTCACGGACATCTCGGATCGACG
>JAEUGZ010000622.1 GCA_016794725.1 Opitutaceae bacterium
GCCAATGCCGGTGTCACTGACGGAAATCTGCAGGTGACCGTCAGGGTCCAGAATCCCATTGATTGTCACCCGGCCCTCGGGCGGCGTAAACTTGATGGCGTTGGATACGAGGTTGTAAAGGACCTGAACGAGGCGCCTACGATCAAGGTGGGCGGTGAGTTCGGATGGCACAATCGTCCGGGTCACGAGCAGGTGTTTTGGTTCCGCCAGGGTGGCCAGCGAGGCGCAAACCTCGTCGACCAGGGTTTCAACCGAGAAACGCTCGGGAAAGAACTCCATCTTTCCCGCCTCGACTTTTGAAAGGTCCAGCACGTCGTTGATCAGGTGCAGGAGGTGTCTGCCACTGGCCAGGACCTCCCCGAGGTATTGGCTCTGCTTGGGCGTAAGCGGCCCTGGGCGACCCTTTACGAGGAGCTCGGTGAAGCCAATGATGCCGTTGAGGGGAGTGCGGAGCTCGTGCGACATCGTGGCGAGAAATTCACTCTTCAGGCGATCGGCAGACTCGGCGCGTTCCTTGGCGGCCTGAAGCTCAGAGGTCCGGCGGGCGACCTTGAGTTCGAGGTCGTCATGCGCCTCACGCAGCGCCTTTTCCGCCTCCTTGCGCTCGGTGATGTCGGCACGAATGGCCACGTATTGCCTTGGTTTTCCCGTGTCGTCGAGGAACGGCACAATTGTGGTCGCAACCCAATAATGGGAGCCATTCTTGGCCCGATTGCGTATTTCACCATTCCATACACGACCCCGGCCGATCGTGCTCCAGAGTTCCCGGATGAAGGCCTTGGAGTGATAGCCGGAGTTGATGATGCGATGATCCTGGCCGATCAGTTCTTCCCGCGTGTAGTGGGAGATGGCGCAGAACTTGTCGTTCACAAACGTGATGCGGCCCTGGGGATCGGTGATCGCGACGATCGCATGCTCGTCCAGTGCGGTGCGCAGGTCCTCCACCTCCTTCACGGTGGCGCGGAGGGTGTCGCCAGCCAGGAGGCTTTGCTGACGCATGCGTTCGAGCGTTATCCAGGCCGCAATCCAGGTGGCGGCGGCAATGAGGACGCCACCGAGGATGAAAATCAAAAGCCCAGACCGCGTGCCTGACCAGTTGGGGCGTTGGCCTTGGCTGATGATCCATAGCATCAAACCGGGTCCAACTACACTGAGGACGGCTGCGCAGCTTCGCGCACTTGCAAACGTTCGCGTCAGGGGTGGAGATCGCGGATGCATGGGGGGGATGGGAAATTACTCCGAATCCCGCGGTAGCGTGGGGTGATAACCCTATGAAAGCAACTGCAATTAAATAACATTTCGTCGAGCGACTTAGGAAAGATTGGAATGGCTGCTTGGCTCTGCGGGTGACGGAATGAGCCGACCGTTGCGTCGCAGGAACAGGAGGTGTGAAATGGAGACAAGACTATGAAAATCGCCGTGACGGGTGCCGCCGGACGACTCGGTCGCGAGACTGTGCGGCTTCTGGTGCACGCGGGTCATGAAGTGACGGGTGTGGATGTCGTCGGGGCCCCTGCACAAGGCGGGGGCCACTTTCATGTCGCCGACTTGTGTGATGCATCGTCGACGCTTCAGGCGTTGGGGGAGTCGGAGACGGTTGTGCACCTCGGCAATCATACCACCTCCTACGGCCGTCCGGCCGGCAAGGTCTTCAACGAGAATGTCGCCATGAATTTCAATGTCCTGGAGGCGGCGCGGGCGGCGGGTGCCCGGCGGATCATTTTTGCGAGCTCCGTGCAGGTCATTCGCCGCGAGCGGCTGGCCTGCGAGGATACGCCGAGTGGTTTGTCCCGCCTGCCACTGGATGGTGAGATGCCGGCCGTTCCGTCGAATCCTTACTCTCTCTCCAAGGCCGTGGGAGAATCCCAGCTGCGCTACGCAGCGGCCAACTTCGGCATGACGGCCGTGGCTCTGCGATTTCCGGCCTTGCTGCCGGACCTTTCCACACTGGCTCGCGCGGAGCCGTATCCCGAGGCCTTGGTTGACGAGGCATTCACGTGGTTGAGTTATGCCGACGCCGCCCGCTGCATCCAGGCGTGTCTGATGTCACCTATCATTGGATACCGCTGCTACTTTCCGGCGCACCCGCGGCCGTGGGTGCGGCAACCGGTCGAGGCCCTGCGGCAGCGCTACTTTCCCGAGGTGCCGGTGACCGTTGCGCTGCCGCTGGTGTCCTTTGTGGATGGACAAAGGCTCAGGCAGGAGACGGGCTGGGCACCCCAGGATGGTCAGGCCTAGTTCACGCGGTTCCAGACCGGTTCTCCGAGGATGGCGGCGCGGGCGATGCGGGCCGACGTGGTGCGCATTTCGATCATGCCCTCGGGACTGCAGAAGGCGGCGTGACAGGTGACAATCAGGTTGGGCGTGGCGGCCTCGTCGGGGGTGCGCAGGGGCTCGCCTTCGACGACGTCGAGTCCTGCGCCAGCCAGTTTGCCATCGCGCAGCGCGGCCAGGAGGGGTGCCTTTTGAACAATGTCGCCGCGGGCGGTGTTGACCAAAAAGGAGGTGGGCTTGAGGAGGGCCAGTTCGCGCGAACCAATCAATCCCCGGGTCTCGCTCGAAGAGGGACAATGAATGGAAAGCACATCACTGGCCCGGAGCAGCTCATCCAGGCTGGCGGCCCGTTCGACTCCCACCGCCTTGTGGACGCCGTTCGGAAGATGGGGATCGTGAAATAGGACTCGGAATCCCAGCGCCTTGGCGCGCAGCGCAGTGGCGATGCCGATGCGCCCGAGGCCGACCAAGCCAAAGGTGAGTGTCCGCAAACGGCGCATCTTCGCAGCCACTTCGATTCTCCACCCAAGTCGTTTGGCTTCCGCATCCAAAGGAAAGAGCTGCCGGCAGAGGGCCAGCGAAAGTGCGATGGCATGGTCCGCCACTTCCTCCGTGCCGTAGTCCGGAACATTGCAGACGGGAATACCTCGCCGGGCTGCCGAAGCGATGTCGACGCTGTCATAACCCACCCCGTTGCGGATGAGGGCCCGACACTTTTTTAACGAGGCGATGACGGCATCGGTGCAGGGGATATTGTGCCAGAGGATCAGTGCCTCCGCCTCGAGGACTTCAACGGGCAGGCCGGCGTCAAAATCAACCCGGAAGGTCCGGACCGAGGCGACGCCTGCAAGCTCCGCGGTCTCAATCAGCGCAGCATCTTCGCTGAAGGTGAACTCACGGGGGCAGAGGATGGCGACCAGGGGAAGTCGTGATGACATGCTCCCCATCGAGTCAGTCGCGCTGCCTGACTGCAAGCCCGGCTCGGATGCTGCGACGATGCACTCGAAGCGGGTTCAGGGTGCGGTCGCCGATTTCCCCTTCGGATGTCCGAAACCGTGGCGGAGACTCCAGCGAAGTGATTGTCCCGGAGGCAAAGCGGAAGCGAGGTAGGGTTCGATGGAGAAGGTCAATCCATTCGCCCAAATCGGACATTCCGACGGAATGTAGCTGGTTTCAAACTCCATGGCTTCCAACTGGGGGTGGGACAGCCTGACTTTTATCCCACCGGTTGCGGGCGTTCGCAAGTGATCCATGTGTCCATCGAGTTCGCCATGAAACGCCTGCTTGAGGCGCAGTGTGGTGCCTTCGAGCGAGAATCCCGGGTTTTCGCCCATCGTGCAGCCCGGCGGCAGATCCACGCGAATCAGGCGGTCGGATAGCGCGTAAAAGGGATGGGGAAACCACTCCAGTTGCAGCGGCGTGGTCGCATGGTTGGTTAGGAGGGTCGAGGACGTCAGGGTGCGTCCTTCCAGCTCAATCTTCCGCACCAGCTCATAGGCGTATCCGAAAGCCTGTTGCCCGGTTCGAAAGGTGAGTCGATTCGCCTGGCGGGTGATTTCCCAGCGGCAGGGCTCGACCATTTCGATCTTGCCGTATGCGTTCGCGCGCACCGTGCCGCCCCCGATCATCACACCTTCACTGCCGTTCCAGGTGAGCGGCCGCCCCTCGAGTGTGCGCACGCGGAATGACTCCGGCAGTCCCTGGCCGTTGAATGGATCGGGTGCCGGATTGGGCCATTGCGGTCCCCGCAGCAAGGGGCCGCACCGAGCATCGTTGACCTGCCAAATGTACCCACCCCAGCAGTAGCGAGTTCCCTGAAGGACTTGATCGCTCGCTGGGTCGAGGAGGTCGAGCGTGAGATCGCCGTGGGTGAGGTGAATCATGCCAGGAAGCGATCGGTTCGGCCTCAACGGGGCCTGAGGCTAGCGAAGCCGAATGACCCGCAACGTCGTGTTGCGACCTTCGACGGTGAGTTGGAAGCGACCGGCCGGGCGCGCACGGATTTCAACGTCCTTGCCCACCAATTCGTAGGGGATCGGTTCCAGGCCCTCCCAGAGCTGGCCATTGTCGAGTTTGAATCGATTGGCCGTTTCCCACGCCACAACCTTCCCTTTCAGAGGAGGCAAGTCCTTCCAATCGACATCGCTCAGGATGGGGAGACCGAAACGCTCAAGCAGGGTGCGCTCCCGTTTCACGGTGGTGACGGCGGCTGCCTCCTGGCGAACCGTCTCCAACTCCGTGCGCAATTGAGTGGTGGTGCCAAGGTGGTGACGGATCAGGGCGGCATCGATCACCCCGATTTCATCGGGAGAGAGACGATCAAGGCCGGCCCGCTTCCACTCGGCCGCCGAGAGAATCGACTTCAGGGTGGGGGTTGTCGTCTGTGCCGAGGCCCAGGCGGGCAGACAGCACAGGAGAAGCATGGCGAGGCGTGGGAGGATCATGGGGAGGAGGATAAAGGAAATCAGCCGATCAGGTCATCATCCGACTTTTGTGCCGCCACCAGTCGTGCAAAGGGACCGTTTTGGGAAAGAAGCGATCGAAAATCGCCTTCTTCGACCAGGCGGCCTGCCTCGAAAACGAGAATGCGACGGGCATTGCGGATGGTGCTGAGGCGATGTGCGATCGTGATGACGGTGCGGCCGGCTGACAAGCGATCAAGCGCGTCCTGAACCAGCCGCTCACTCTCGTAGTCGAGCGCGGAGGTGGCTTCGTCGAGGATGAGCACCGGTGGATTGCGAAGGAGGGCTCGGGCAATCGCCAGCCTCTGGCGCTGCCCCCCGGAGAGGGTGGCGCCTCGTTCACCCACGAGGGTATCGTAGCCTTGGGGGAGCCGGAGGATGAACTCCTCGGCATTGGCCTGGCGGGCGGCCTGGTGGAGTTCGTCATCGGTCGCTTCCGCTCGTGCAAACCGGAGATTGTCACGGATGCTGCCTGACAACAGCAGACTGTCCTGGAGCACCACCGCCAGCTGGCGGCGGATCCAGCGCATATCCCACTCGGACTGTGGCACGCCGTCGATGCAGATGCGCCCCTCCCCGGGCGCGTAGAGTCCAAGCAACAGATTCGCCAGGGTGCTCTTCCCTGAGCCGGAGGGACCCACGAAGGCCACGTGTTCACCGGGACGAATGTGCAGGGTGAAGGGATGAAGGACCCTCCGCTCCGGTGCCGACGGGTAGGCGAAGGCAACCTGGTCAAAACGGAGATCACCCTCGATGCGAGCGGTGCGTCGCGTGCCATGCCACTCCTCGACATACGCCGAATCAACGAGTTCCTTGATACTCTGATAGCTTTCCCGTCCGACAAAGTACTGCTCGCTCAGGCCCACAAACGCCTGGATGGGGCCGAGGACGATGGGCAGGCCGGCGACAAACGCAAAGAGGGTGCCGAGCGACAGAAGTCCGTGGATGGCGAGGAGCGCTCCGCCGCCCATGACCACCAGGGCGATGACCTGGGTGCTGACATACCAAAACGTACCGAAGATGGCGTTGACGTAGCTCTGGTGCACACGGCTGCGCGCGAAGTCGAGGCTGCTCCGGTCCAGGTCCGCCTCCGCTTGTTTCTCTTCACCAAAGCTGCGGACCAGCCGGAGGGCCGAAATGTACTCGCTGGCGGTGCCGGTCAGTTTCTCCTGGGCGAGCCGGGCGTCCCGGTTGGTCGTCTGGATACGGGCGAAGAAGTGGTACTTGGCCACCCCGTAGGCCGGGAGCACGAGCGCAAGCACCAGCGCAAGGTGCCAGTTGAGCACCGCGAGAATCGCCAGGATGCTCGCGCCATACAGAATGTTGGGAAGAAACTGGTTCAGGATGTTGTAAAGCAGCGCTTCGACCTTCTGGGTGTCGAAGGCGTACTTCGAGAGCAGCCGGCCGGTTTTCTGCTGATCGAGGTAGCCGAAACTGAGAAACTGCAGCTTGAAGAAGATCCTGCTCCTCATCTCGACCATCATTCGGGCCATCGCCTTGGCGATCTCATTGGAACCCCATACCGAGAAAAGGTAGTGCAGGCCGAGCAGGACCATAAAGACGAACGCGAGTCCGGCTATGGCCCCGGCGTCGCGGGCCGGCACCGCCACATCAATCATCCGCTGGAACAGCCAGGGACAGGGGGCCACCGCCAGCGACCGAAGCAGGGCCAGGCCGAGCCCGCGCCAGAGCCGGTCGCGACTCCGCCAGAGGTAGCCGGTCAGGGTGCGCGACGCCAGCGCCTCGCGATTCATGGAGGCAGGTCAGCCGCGCGGCGCCGGGGGCATGCCCTTGGTGCGGACGGGGGCGCGATGGCCGTGTAAGGCGTCGTAGAAGGAGTCGCCGGGAAGGATCGATCCCCGCTTGACGATTTCTCCGGTGAACGCCGACTTGTAGATTGCCGTCAGCAGCTCGAGGGTCTTGCGCGCCTCAAATCCCGAGGTCAGGGGACGCCTGCCCGCGTCGCGGTCCGCGACCAGCGCGCAGAGCTGCGCCCCATGCGTCGAGCCGACATCCGTCGGAAAGCTCTGCCAGGCCTGCAGGAGGCTGTCGTCCTGTGTCGGCGGCACCGGAGTCAGTTTCCAGTTCTCCCGGGTGTAGCTGTAAAGATGGGTGAGTTCGAGGGTCGCCCTTTGGTAGTCGAACCTCAGGTAGGTCTCCTGGCGGGGGCTGAGCACGCTGTTCACAATCGAACCGAGCGCGCCGTTGGCGAAGGAGACGATGGCCATTGACACATCCTCGACTTCGATCGCTCGGTCGAGGGTGGCCGCAACCGCGCGCACTTCGCGCCAGTCACCCATCAGGTGCAGAAAATGATCCATGGCGTGAATACCATGCCCCATCGTGGGTCCGCCGAGCTCGGTGTCCCAGCGGCCCCTCCATGGGACCGCGTAGTACGCCGTATCACGGTACCAGAGGGTGTTGCAGACGCCCACCAGCGGATTGCCGAGCAGGCCCTGATCGGCAAGCTTGCGGATATGGGCCGTGGAGCTGGCGAACCGCATTTGGAAAATGCAGGCGGTGTAGCATCCCGTGCGGTCTTCCGCGGCCTGGATCTGGTCGAGTTCGGACAACGAGCCGCACAGGGGTTTTTCGCACAGCACCCAGGCTCCCGTGTCCATTGCCGCCACACTCATCGGACAGTGCTGCGACGGTGGTGTCGCCACCAGCACAAAGTCCGGGCGGACTTCCTTCAGCATCAGATGATAGTCCGTGTAGTGATGCGGGATGTGGTGGCGTTGAGCGAACTCGGCAACCCGGGTTCCGTCGATATCCACGGCAGCGTCGAGTACGACCCGTCCGTGGGTGGCTTCGACCGCACGCACGTGCGCCTCGCTGATGGAGCCGGTGCCGACGAGAGCGGCGCGATAGGTTTTCATGCGGTGGTGTTTGAGTTCGTTTTGCGGTCGTAGACGGTCAGGCCGAGCAGCGATTGCTGCGGTGGCGGAAAGAGAAAGCTGCCAAGGTATCCGACGATGATGCAACTGAAGATGGCAAGGGTCTGGTAGAAGACCGCATTGACGAGTCCCAGTCGCCACGAGGCGAAGGTGATGACGATACTCGCGAGGACGCCGATGGCCGCACCCTGCCAGTTGGCCCGGCGGGTGAACATCCCGAGTCCATAACATCCTGCGAAGCCCCCGCCGAGCAGGCTCCAAAGCTCCCAGGATTTGTCGAGGGCCGACTTGATGTCGAAGCTTGCCAGCAGCAGCGCGGTGCCGACGCCAATGAGGCCGGCCACCACGGTCATCCATTCCGCAAGCCTGACACTGCGAGCCTGGGTTGCGCCTTTGAAGAAACGCTCGTAAAAGTCGACCGACACCAACGTTGCCACACTGTTCATGCAGCTGGACAAGGTCGACATCGAGGCTGCGAAGATGCCAGCGATGATCAGGCCGGTGATTCCGATCGGAAGCTCGGCTGCAATGAACAGTGGAAAAGTGGCGTCCACCGGCAGCAACGGATTCATTCGCGCCGGGTTTTGCTGGTAGTAGACGTACAGCGCGGTACCGATCGCAAAGAAGGTGAAACTGCTGGGGACGACGATGACGGCCAGCGTCCATGCCGACCAACCCGCTTCTTTCGCATTCTTGGTGGAGAGAACGCGCTGCATCATCACCTGATCCTTGGGAAACGTGAGTACGTCGATCAGGCTCAGTGCCAGGAATCCCCAAATGGTTGGCTGTTTCAGGTCGAAGGTCCAGTCGAGCAGGTGCAATTTGTCGTCGGCTTGGGCCGCCCGCATGAATCCGGGAACACCGCCTTCAATGTGCCAGACGGCGTAGCCAATGGCGAAAAAAGCCCCGCCCAGCATGACGATCACTTGAAGCACATCGGTCCAGATCACGGCCTTCATTCCGCCGAGGAGGGTGTAGACGATGGTGACCAGCCCCATGAGCAAGATGCTCCAAGTTACGCTGATGCCGGTGACGGCGGCCAGCGCGAGCGAAGGCAGAAAAAGCACCACGCTCATGCGACCGCCGAGCTGCAGCACAATGTTCAAGGCGCTGCTCAGCGTCCGGATCAGCGGATGGAACCGCATCTCCAGGTACTGAAAGACGGACATGACGTTGAGCTGGCGGATCAACGGCACGACCAGCACGGCGACGACTCCGGCCGTGAACATGCCGACAACATTTTGAGTCAGAAGCCGCCAGTCCGTCCCAAAGGACTTTGCCGGAATGGCGATGAAGGAAATGGCGCTGGTCCCTGTCGCATACAGGCTGATACCTGCCGCCCACCAGGGTATGTTGCGACCGCCGAGAAAATACTCCGCGTTGCTGGTCCGTTTCTCCTTGAGGTAAAAGTAAAGCCCGATGGACGCGGAGAGGGCGAGGTAGACCACGATGACGATCCAGTCCAGCGGTTTGATTAGGCGTTTCTGCACCACGAGTGCGAGTGACGAGTAGACTTCGCCCGAGGAGGAGGTTCCCTGGAGCGTGAAGCCCTCGTTCGAGGGCACTGCCGTGTGCACAGTCGAACCTGAAAGGGGAGGCGCTTTTCCGATCGTGGCCCAGCGGTTGGTCAGAGTCTGGTAGGAAAGAAGTGCCACTTCGTTCGCTTCAGTGACCGCGACCGCAAGGAGGTGGGCTTGGCCGGACGGTTTGATGGCGCCGGGAAGCGTCGGCATGGGTGGGGCGGAGCGTTCGCTCCACCCGCTTCCCGGGCGATGCCGCCACAGGCGCGGCTGTTTTTGGGTGTCGATGGCGACGACAAAGAGCGCGCCGTCCTGCGTTGCCGCCGAAAGCGGTGCGAGTCCTTCGGGCAAGCCGGGCAAACGGATGTTTCTCCATTCACCGTCTGCCGGATACCTCTGACCACCGAATTCAAAAAAGCGCGGCGCAGCGGACGGGGCGGCTGATTGAGGCGTGACCGAGACGGACAGAAGGTCGGTTGCGAACGTGGAAGGGACCACGAACATGCATGCCAGCAGGAGCCAAATCAGGGATTGGCGCGGTGCATCGTGAGGCATGGTGGGGCAGGGAGTAATCCGAACGAGGGGAGTCCCCCGACTATGCTGAGCCCGCTGAAATAATCATTCTGAAAATAGATGAAAATTGATTTTCATGCCACTCGCTTCAGGCGAGGGCCGGGTTGTAGCGCGCCTGGAGAAGGCGGCGCTTCGTCTCGGGGAGTTTATTCGACCGGTGGTTCCGTACCGGCAAGGCTGGAAACCTTTTCGAGTCAATCATTTGCGAGCTCGATCGCGGCAAGGGTTCGGGCGAAGGGAGAAGCCGGACCCGCGTGCACCGAAGATTGGGGCGCTGGCGCTGCAAAGATTCTGGCTCGCAGCCTCGAACTCATTGCAGCTCGATCCCTCAAGTCCGCCTCATTGCGGACCGGTGTCCATGGACACATGATGATTATTCATCGGGTACCGCAGTCCGCTGACCCGCTAGCTCTGAGATTGGACCAAGCGGAGGATCTTGCTTCCGGTGAGGCGGGTTTCCGGCGGTAAGGCATGTGGCGTTTGATTGCCGTAGACTTTGGCTGTCTCCGCGAATCGCGCCTGGGTGGCCCGAACAAATTCCTCCACCGGCCGGGTGTCGCCGCACAGGGCCATGATTTCGGGCAGCCAGCGGTGACCGTAGCGAACGTGGTTCTGTTCGTCGTTCCGATCGAAGGCGAGCAGCGTATCGGCTTCAAAATCATTCAGCTCCCGAATGCGATCCATCACCGTCGCCTTGGTCGGGAAACTGCCTGCCTCGAACTCCATGGTCATCATGGCATACCGCTCGTGGGGCGGCATTTGGACCAGGATGTTGTAGAGGTCCAAAGAATGCTCAACGGTCATGAGATCGATGCCGAGCTTAGGAAGCTGGCGATAACCAAAGGCGCTGTGTCGGGATTCGTCCCACAGGTGACGGGCGAGGTCGTGGTGGAGATCAAACGGAGCGTCGGGTGTGTCGACGAAGACCGTGGCAAGGTAGTCGACCGCATCCATTTCCATCATCAACCACACGTAGACCATGATGCGAATCACCCGCGCGTCGGTGGCAGGATCCACCAGCCAGGGACGCACGATGGGCGTTTCCTCCGGATCGTAGCTGAAAACGCTGGAACAGGTCGGATACTTTCCGCGATTGCAGGTCGCCGGATGAGCATAGCGCCGCGTATCGGATTCCCACACAAAGGGCTCGGGTAGCGGAATACGGGTGTGTTCGCCGAGAAGTCCGCCCAAGGCGGCAAGGGCAGAGCGCAGATGCTCGCACCAGACGGAGACCTCCGGGGTGTCCTGGAGGAAGGCGCGCATCTCGCGGGCGTGACGGTCTTCATCGCCGATGAACTCTTCGACGAGATGGAGCGACGGCCAGTCGGCAAGGTGGTGGGTGGCCTGAAGGTAGTGGCGGTAGGCGGCCAGCAATGCGGGTTTGAGCACCCGATAGAACCCGGCGAGCGCGGTGGCGCCGTCGCTGGGCATGATCGCCTCGTTGAAGAGTCGGCGCAGGTCGTCGCGCACGCCGTCGCCGGAGCCGAAGCCGCTCATCTCGCGGCCGCGCTCGCGCAGGAATCGGGCATGTCCGGCCGACTCCCATACGTGCTGGCACAGCAGATACTTGAGTTCCGGCTCGCCGACGCGGTAGATCAGTGTCGTCGCGGTCCGCACAAAGTCGCGTTCGACCTCGAACAGCAGGCGTTGAAGCCGCGCCATTTCCTGGACCGCGGCCATGCGGCCGCCGGCCGCGGGGGGGGGCGGGGTGGAAGGTTTGGATGTGGCAACCATGGCTGCGACTCAGCAGATGCGCCCGCGCTTGCCCGCTGTGCTGTGGCCGGGCGGATTGATGCCGACCCAGCGTTCATCGATCGGTTCGCTCGCCCGCTGGTAGCGGGAGTCGCTCGAGATGCGCAGTCGGTTTTCGCTGCGATTGTCGAGTGAAGCGTGCACGAGGAACATGCCGAAGGTCAGGAAGTCTCCCGCACGGAACTCGGTGGTCAGCCAGCGGCCGCCAAACTTGTTGCGCACCACCGGCGGATTGTGCGAAAGCGTTCCGGTGAACGACCAGGCACCCTTCTTCGCGGCATCGGCCTCCTTGGCCTTGTTCTCGCAAAAGGCGTCGACGTCACGATAGACGTAATTCTCCAGCAAATCCATGCGCTTGTGGGAACCTTCCAGCACCATCAGCCCGCCGAGCGTGAAGGAAATGTCCCCGTAGGGCAGCCAGCAGGTCATGTGACGGTGCGTGCCGCGGCCCATGTAGGGCAAGTCGCAGTGTGGATTCGTGCCTTTTCCCGGGCCGATCGCCCGCAGCCACGTGTAATCATAGTGGCGGATGGGCTCGCCATAAAACCGAGTGTAGAAATCGACCAGCCGGCCGGAGTAGAGGAGACTTTGGACGGCTTCGTTGTGGTTCGTGATCTCAGGTTTGAAGACATACCCTGAATTGGGCTTGCAGATGCCCTCGACGTGGGGATGAGCCAGGTCAAGCACTCCGGCATCGGCCAGGCGCGAGGTCAGGCTTTCCCGTGCCCGCAGCACTTCGGCACGATCGAGATAGCCCTTGAGGTAGAGGTAACCATCTTCGTCGAAGCGACGGCGCAATTCCTCGACATCGTCGGCCACCGGGCAGGAATCGCGCAGCAGGCCGACCTTGTCCTCGGACATGTCAAGTTCATGGCCATAGGAATGCAATTGGGGGAGATCGAGTGTGGGACTCATCATGCCCATAAGTTACACGCGAACGGTCAGTCATAAAATGGTTGAAGTGGGAGAAGGCATGTAAATTTTGGCAGTTGTGCCCTCACTTCCTCATACCCGCGCCCAGCCCTGGTTGGAGAGCCCGCTGCGCACACCCGCCGGGGACCTTGAACTCGCCGGACTGCTGCAGAATGTGACGGGGATCGATCCGGCCCGCATGCGTATTTTGAGACGCTTCACCATTGTCTTGATGGTCGAAGGGAAGGGCTACTATCAGGACGCGCGGGGCACGCGGCTGGAAGTGGGTCCCGGCGATGTGATTCTTGTCTTTCCCGAGATCGCCCACGCCTACGGGCCGCTGCACGGTCAGCCGTGGACCCAGGTTTATTTTGTTTTCTCCGGCCCACAATTTGAGCTTTGGAGAAACCAAGGTCTGCTTTCTCCGGATCGCCCGGTGTGGCGCCTGGGAGCGGCGGATTACTGGCGTCAGCGGCTCTCCGAAGTCACCAAGACCGAGTCATCCCACACCGTCGGTGGCCCCCTGCGTGCATTCGGGCGCTTTCTGCACGTGTTGACTGAAATGCTCGCCGCGGACGCGGAGGCGACGGGCCCGGCGCGCCGGGAAGCCTGGTTGGAAAAGAGCTTCCGGCTGCTCGGTGATCGCAGCGCCGCCGGGTGGCCGGCTCCCCAGACCGTGGCGCGTGAGGTGGGTCTCAACTATGAGAACTTCCGCAAGCGTTTCGCCCAGATCACCGGCGAGTCACCGGGTCGCTACCAGAAACGGCGGCGCTTGGAGTGGGCCTGCGCCTCGATTTATCACGGCGAGCAATCCCTGAAGCAAATCGCGGATGAGCTGGGGTTCTGCGACGTGTTTCACTTTTCCAAGGCATTCAAGCAGGAGATCGGACTGACGCCAAGTGACTACCGGCGGCGGGTGCACGGTGCGTGACGCAGCGGGCACGCCGCCGGAGTGGGCGAACGGCGTGCTGCCGCCTTCCTGCCCTAAATTCATGCTTTGGCCTCGGCGTTCCAGCCGGCCGGCCACACACTTCCGGGTGTGGGGCGCCAGTAGATGTCGCGGTCGATGCGTGGCTTGTGGTGGCGGTACTGTTCGGTGAGCTTCAACTTGGTCTTGAGGTGCTGCACGAGGTTCTCCCCGTAAAAGAATGTCGTCTCGGCCACACCCGACACCACGAGCACTTCGGAGGTGGTCGATTCCAGCAACTCGATCAGCCCGCGAACATTGGCCAGTTCAAGGTCGATCGCGCGCTGCAGCTTCTGCTCGCAGGCGGACCGGGTGGCGTCGTCCTTGGCATCGAGATAGCCGTAGACGCACTCGCACCAGGCGCAGACGCTGCGAAGGCTGGTCACCCAGTGCAGGTAGGCGCGAACCCGGTCGCGGAGATCGGCAAAGACCGTGGCGGCCGGTCCGGACAGGCCGGCGAGTTCCTGCGCGAGGTGCGCAATCAGCGTTTGGAGCGGGACGATGACATTCGCGTCCATGTCCGCCGCCATCTTTGCTCCGGACTCGCGGGTGATCAGGTCGAACAGCACGTCCTTGCCGAGGTCGTTCAGGCCGGGATTGTTGTGCTGGAAACACCCGTGGCGCTCGTAGTAGTCGCGGTCCGCCGCCGGTACCGCCTCGATGTCGGGCACAAACGGGCGGTCCCAGGTGCGCTGCCAGCAGTAACCGAAGACACAATACAGTCCGACCAGGGGCTGCCCGCCGAGCGCCTGTTCAAACGACGTCCAGGCCGCGACGAGCGCCGGGGCGTGGGAGGGGCCGACGAGTGAGCCGGCAAAGGCGTTCAGCACCTCGTCGACGGAGCGTTCGGGCAGGAACTGGGCCGCCTGGATGACCGCCGGGTTCGGCCAGTAGGGGGCCTGGGCGGTGTTGGTGAGACCTCCGAGGCAGCTGATGCGTTGGATGCCCGTCTCGCGCATCGCCAGCAGTTTGGCGTGGAGCATCCTCGGATACGGAATGCCGAGGAGCGGCTCGTGGTTCATCACGCTGGATGCGGAATAGTGCAGGACCGGTTCCACGCCTTGGGCCCGGGACTGCAGCAAGGTCTCCTTCTCCGCCTTGTCCATGGTGGTGTGGAAGAGGCTGCCGGCCACGCCGAGGTTCTCCGGATAGCGCGGATGCGCATAGGGAACCGAGTAGCCGCGCACCAGCAGTGAAGGTGCCTCCCAGCTGACGTGGTCGCCCATGCCTGCCTTGATGTGGTCGTGTTCGACCTTGAATGGCTCGATGCGGAGAATGACGTCGAAGTCTGGGTTGATTTCCGCCGCGGCGGAACGGAGATTACGCAGGTAGCGCACGATGCTCTGGCCCGCGGCTTGCGCCACTTTGTCGTGATTGCGCCACTCGCGGATCATGTAGGGGCCACCGTTGCGGCCGACGTAGAGCGAGGCGGTGTGTTCGAATCCGGCCCCGCTGTCGTTTGTCCACACCGACATGTAGCCCAGGTCGGGCACGTGGTGCATGATCTTCTGCAGCGCTTCGCGGTAGTGCCGCTGCACAATCGGGTGATCCTGCGCCATGGTGTAGCGTGGCAGTCGTGACCGGAACGGGTGGTCCACCCGGGCGCCACGCAGGGTCGGGTATTTTGCGAAGAAGCGCTCGGGCATCGTCCGAGGTTCAAACATGCACACCCCGGGGATCAGCCCGTAGCGACGGCCGAGGTCGGCCAGTTTGCGAAGGTGATCGAGGTTCGCATCCAGATAAAGTGCGGGCCAGATGCCCTTGGTCAGAGGGGTGTCCACGAAGTGGTTAAACCCAGGGGCGTAAGTGTAGAACTGGGGATAATACTCCCAGGGCACCAAATCCTCGTAGGGCATGTGGGCTTGCAGGCCGTTGACCTCGCAGTGGGTGAATCCGGCCTCCGCCAGAGAGGCCACGTACCTTTCGGGATCGAAGCGGCGGGCGCTGCGCCAGTACTGCGTGTAACAGGCGTCCCAATGCGGCCGGTGCCAGTTGAAGGTGGCGGGCAGCCAGACGCCGGCGGCGAGTTTTTCCCTCGTCAGGCCCGAAACTGGTCCGCCCAGCAGCCGCACGGCTGAGTAGAGGAAAGACCCATGGGTGGCGCAGAGCTCGCCGTCGCCGGTTTCGTTGATCCGCATCCAGATCCAGGCGTTGGCGTCGGCGGCGGCGGAGGGAAGCCCACGCGGCAGTCCACGCGATGCCAGGGACACCTGGACCCCCCGCGGGGTGTTGGTGACGAGGGTGGCACCGGTCAGCTGTGCCAGTTCGCGGGCGGCGGTCTTTTCACCGGGCCCGGCTGCCGCTGAATGAGAAACGACGCTCAGGCTCAAGGGGAAGGGGTGGGTAGGCATGGCGACTGTCCGCGATGAGAAGCGACTCGAGAGGTGGCAACCGTGAATCCGTCGGTGCACCAAGTTTCACCTAACAATTCCCAAGATGTGCATTTCAGCGAAACAGATTCAGGGAGGTGGTGATCAGCAGGGCGTTGGTGAAGTCGATCAGGAATGCGCCCACGACCGTCACGATGAGGAATGCCCGGGGAGCAGGGCCAAACCGCCGGGCCAGAACACGCATCGTCGCCACGGCATTGGACGTGGCACCCAAGCCGAAGCCGATCATGCCGGCGCTCATCGTGGCCGCCTCGTAGTCGCGACCCATGATGGGAAACACCACCCAAGTGGCAAAGGCTGCGATCAGCAGGACCTGCAGAGCGAGAATGGCCAGCATGGGCAGTGCGGAGTGGGCGAGCTGACTGAGCTGAAGATCGATCATCACCACAGCGAGCAGCCAGGTCAGACTGAATGAAGCGATGGCGTCGGTGCGTTCACTGACCAGCCATCGTGCACCTGACGCATCGTGGACATTGCGGGCCACGGCTGCGACGAGCATCGAACCCATGTAGACGGGAAAAGTGATGCCCGCTTTCTGGATGGCGATGCTGAGAAATGCGCCGAGCTTGAGGCAAATGAGCAACAGGGCGAGGTGAAGCAGAACGCTGCCACCCTGGCGCAAGAGTTGGATTGCTTCGACGAGGAAGCCGTGGGCATCGTCACTCTCGTCGCCGATCGAAGTGGGACGAAGAGGACGGGTCTGTTCAACGGCGTGGACTTTCTTCGCCATCAGCCGTCCGGCAATCGGACCGGCCACGAGACCGCCGGCGATGACACCGAAGGCTGCTGCGGCTATGCCGATGGCGGCGGCGCCTTCCAGCCCGGCCTTCTGAAACTCCGGGGCAAAGCCTGCGGAGGTACCGAAACCGCCCATGAGCGAAACGCTGCTGCTCATGATGCCCAGCAAAGGGTTTTCGCCCAGGGCGAGGGCGGTCAGCACTCCGGTGACGGATTGGATCACGGCAAATCCGGTCGCGAGTCCAAGGTAGACCAACAGCGGCAGACCGCCGCGGCGCGCCACGGCCCAGCTGGCGTTCAGGCCGATGCAGGTAAAGAACAGGATCAAGAGTGGCCGTTCCACGTCGGTGGAATTTGGAAGTGAGAAGTCCCACTGGGGCAGCACTGGCCAGAGCCAGTACGGATTGGCGGTGGAGCCATTCAGGGTGATCCAGCCCGGACGGGCTTCGCCCAGCACGAGGAGCAGCAGAGCCACGAGCAACCCGCCGATGATGGGTGCGGGAATGTTGGAACGGGCGAGCCAGCCCACCCGCTTTGACAGTTGTTCTCCGAGCAGAATGACAGGAATCGCGAGACCCAGCAGCGTAAACGGACCGATCGCAATAAAGGACGGGGCCGGAGGCTGGAGGCCGAGGAATGCGAGAGCGCTCATGGCGGCGGGTGTGGGACGCGGTTCTGCTCCAAGGTCTGGGAGCTGTCCTTGCGAGCGTCCAGCCTCATGTTTCCCCGGGTTGGCAGTGGTTTGACGGAGCTTTTGAGCTTCGCGTAGGCTGGCGGATTCACCTAGGCTAACAAGCTACTTCTTTATCCACATGACCCCTGTTTCGTCGCGATTGACTTCTCAACTTGCCCTGGTGACCGGAGCTGGATCCGGCATAGGCCGTGCCATTGCCGAGCGATTTGCCGCGGAGGGAGCAAAGGTCATCGTGCTCGATTACGGCCGCGAGGCGGCGGATGCGACAGCCTCTGCCATCCGGGAACGAGGCGGCCAGGCAGAGGCGGTCGCTTGTGATGTTTCCAGCACCGAGGCCGTCAGAGCTGTCTTTGCGGCGCTTCCCCGCCTCGACATTCTTGTCAATAATGCCGGCATCGCTCACATCGGCACGGCCACGACCACTCAACCCGCCGACCTTGATCGGGTTTATGCCGTCAACGTCAAGGGCGTATACCACTGCCTGCATTTTGGGCTTCCCCGGATGGTGGAGCAAAAGGGTGGAGTCGTGCTCAACCTGGCATCCATCGCCTCGAAGGTCGGCCTGCCTGACCGATTCGCCTACAGTATGACCAAGGGGGCGGTTCTCAGCATGACTTTGTCGGTCGCGCGGGACTACATCGCCCAGGGGATTCGCTGCAACTGCCTATGCCCCGCCCGTGTCCACACGCCGTTTGTCGACGGGTTCATTACCAAGACCTATCCGGGTCGTGAAGCGGAGATGTTCGCCAAGTTGTCTGCTGCGCAACCGATCGGGCGGATGGGTGAGCCGGATGAAATTGCGGCACTGGCTGCCTTTCTCTGCTCGCCCGAGGCGTCGTTCATCACCGGCTCCGCTTACGACATCGACGGCGGGACGACCCTGTTGCGGTAGCGCGTGCCCAACCCCATCTCGTCATGCTATGCCGCTGGATTCAATGGGGTGTCGGTGCTCTGGTTCTTTCGATCCATGCCTGGGCTGCCGAGGCGGCGGGCACGCCGACGCCCGGGTATTCATTGTGGTATGACAGGCCGGCTCAGGCCTGGACCGAGGCCCTGCCGCTTGGCAATGGACGGATGGGGGCGATGGTGTTTGGTGGCGTGGAGCGCGAGCGCTTCCAGCTGAATGAGGACACGCTTACGTCGGGTGAACCGCCATCCGATCTCCGCACGGTGTCGGTTCGCAGGGACCTCGACCATGTGAGGGGACTGATCCGTGAGGGCCGCAATGCCGACGCCGATACGTATGTGACGCGCAACTGGCTGGGTCGCAGTCAGCCGTGTTATCAGCCGCTGGGTGATCTTTGGCTGGATCTGGGACCGGGAGAGCCGGCCACTGGCTACCGGCGGTGGCTTGATCTGGCGACGGCGACCAGCGGGGTCGCCTATCGCCGCGGGAGCGCAGGATTTGTGCGGGAGGCGTTTATCAGTGCGGTGGATCAGGCCCTGATTGTCCGGCTCACGACCGACCAGCAGGCGGCGCTTCGATTCAAAGTGTCGTTTTCCTCCGTTCACCCGACGGCAAACGTGGTGGCCTCGCCCGAGGCCCTCGTCATGAAAGGACAGCTGCCGGGATTTGTCGGGCGCCGCGAGCTGAAGGTGGTGGAACAATGGGGAGAACAGCACAAGTACCCCGAGAATTTTTTCCCGGACGGCACGCGTCGTCCGCACGCGGCGCAAGTGCTTTACGGTGAGGATGCCGGTGGAAAGGGCATGTGGTTTGAAGCCCGGCTCGCGGTGGAGACAGATGGTCGCGTCCGGGTGGAGGGTGATAGTTTGAGCATCGAGGGGGCAAATCGGGCCGTGATCCGCATGACGGCGGCCAGCAGCTACGCCGGATTCGACAAGAGTCCGAGCCGTGCGGGAGTCGACCCCTCGGAACGCACCCGGCGCGAGCTGACGGCCGCGCTCTGGCGTAGCGTGGATGAGCTGAGGTCGCGGCACCTGCGGGAGTATCGCTCCTACTTCGATCGCATGGACCTCGTGCTGGCGGGCGATCCGGCGAAGGAGGCGCTCTCCACGGACGTCCGTCTGGCGGGCTTCCGTGAGAAGGACGACCCGGCATTGGTGGCACTGCTGTTTCGTTATGGCCGCTACCTGCTGGTTTCGGGATCGAGACCGGGTACGCAGCCGCTGAACCTGCAGGGAATCTGGAATGATCAGGTGATCCCTCCCTGGGCCTCGAGCTACACGGTGAACATCAATGCCGAGATGAATTACTGGCCGGCGGAAGGTGCCAATTTGGCGGAGACCGCCGAACCCTTTTTCCGTCTGATGCGTGAGGCATCGGTCACGGGCGCCATCGCGGCCCGGGAAATGTACGGCCATCGAGGCTGGGTGGTGCACCACAACACTTCGCTCTGGCGCGATGCGTTTCCGGTCGATGGACAGGCGCGGGCGGCGTTTTGGAACATGGCGGCCGGATGGATGGTTTCCCACCTGTGGGAACACTGGCTCCATGGAGGTGATCGTGCCTTTCTCGAACTTCAGGCCTATCCACTCATGAAGGGGGCGGCGGAGTTTGCGGCGGACTGGCTGAAGGAAGCCGCCGATGGAAGCCTGGTCACACCGGTTAGCACCTCGCCGGAGAATGCGTTCGTCGCTCCCGATGGCAGGGCGGCTGCGGTGACCGAGGGAACCACCATGGACCTTGCCATCATTCGGGAGCTCTTTACGCGGACCATTGAAGCTGCAGAGTGGTTGGGGCGGGATCCTGAGCTTCGGACGGAACTCAGGGCCAAGCTCGAGCGCTTGGCGCCGTATCGGATTGGTGCGCGCGGGCAACTGCAAGAGTGGCAGCAGGACTATGTGGAGCGCGAGCCCCAGCACCGGCACGTTTCACACCTGTACGGACTGCATCCGGGCAATCAAATCACCGCGGAGTCGGCGCCCGCATTGTTCCGTGCGGCGGAGCGGACGCTCGAGCTTCGCGGTGACGAGGCGACCGGATGGTCCATGGGCTGGAAGATCAACCTTTGGGCGCGATTGCTGGATGGGGATCACGCGTATCGTATTGTGCGCAATCTATTCACGCCCGCCGGAGCCGGGGCCGCGATGAGCGGTGGAGGGCTCTATCCAAACCTCTTTGATGCGCATCCCCCGTTTCAGATCGACGGAAATTTTGGATACGCATCGGGCGTACTGGAGATGCTGGTGCAAAGCCACGCCGGGGTGCTGCAGCTGCTGCCGGCGCTGCCCAAGGCGTGGCCCTCGGGCAAAGTCCGGGGCTTGCGTGCGCGCGGCGGATTTGAGGTCGATCTGGAATGGGATCAGGGGAGGCTGACCGCGGCGGTCATTCGATCCAGCCTGGGAGGAATTTGCCGCCTCCGGACACCAGAGAGTGTCAAAGTTGAGGGCGCGCTGGACGTGCGGGCGGCGGCCGGTGCCAATCCGAATCCTTTTTTTCGGATGGTTGCCGCCGGCACGCCGCGAATTGCGCCGGGCGGCGCGTTGCCGCTCCGTGAGTTGGCGCCGGTGGTCACGGTCGATTGTGTGACTCGCGCGGGCGGGGCGCTCCGCGTTGTTCCCCTGCGGCTCCCATAGCGTGCGCCACGGGGGCAGCGAACGAGGGCGGGCTGCTCAGGCCTTGGGACGACTCTGCGCCCAGACCTTGGCGAGTTCGCTGCGCAGGACGACGGCGTCGGGCCATGCAGGTGGAAGGCCCGTGGTGTTGTAGCCTGCGCCACCTGCGTGGTAGGGACCCATTTCGGGGCATACAAACAAGGTTCGATCCCGGTTGTGCGGAGCTGATTTCCAGCAGGTGAACAAGGCTCGAATAAAGATAAGGTAGGATTTCGCCTCCTCGGTCAGAGCTCCCTTGTGGGTGACGGCCACCTGGCAGTGGTGTCCATTGAACGGCCGGCAGTGCGACTGATCGGAGTTCTGCACGAGATCAGGATGGTCGAGCAGGCGTTCGGCGTAATT
>JAEUGZ010000006.1 GCA_016794725.1 Opitutaceae bacterium
ACGGTGGTAACGCACGGGCAGGGCTTCCAGCAGCGTAAAAGCGGACGGCGAGGCCACGGCGGCCTGCACCCCGCGAAGGTCAATCTGGGTCAGGGATGAATTTGATAGTTGCATGTGCAACTAAATAGGAATCGTATTTGATTGCATGTGCAACCAAAAAGTTGCGCTTGCAATCAACCCCCTGGACACGACTGACTTTCGTTGCGATGGAGCATGAGCCGTATCTCGACGCCTGGGGTTCGCTGCTGCGGGTCCAGGCTGAAGTGGTGAACCGAATCGAGCGCGACCTCGCGTCGGCCGGGAGCCTGCCGCTGACGTGGTTTGATGTCCTGCTGGTCCTGAGCGATGCGCCGGGAAATCGGCTACGATTGAGCGACCTCGCCGCCGAGATTGTGCTGAGCAAAAGCGCGCTGACCCGCTCCATCGATCGATTGGAGGCAGAGGGCTACCTCAAACGCGAGCGGAGCCCGGATGACGACCGGGTCACCCTCGCCGTGCTGCAACCGGCGGGTGCCGAAGCGCTGGCCAAGGCGAGGACACTTTACCGCGCCGGCATCCGCCGCTATTTTGCCGAAGGCCTGAGCAGGCGCGAACTCGAGGCCCTCGACACCACGCTGAGCAAGGTCAACCAGCGACTTCGAAACGAAAAGGACCCGCGATGAGGGCGGTGACGCCCTCGCCCTTCGGGTGTAGCGGAAGCCGGAACGGCTTTCGTGCCTTGCCCCGCCGAGTGCCTTCAATCTCTCCGAGCCAGAAACGGGACCGTCATACCCCGCGGTCCGGTAGTTTCATCCCACATGGGGTATACTTCACCTCGCTCCGCTCCTCTCCCTCCTCCACCCCATGCCATTGCTCCTTTGCTGCCTCCTCCTGCTCGGCACACTCTCCCGGGACCTGTTTGCTGCGGATACAACCGCTCCCACCTCCGCCCAAACCGCCCCAAAGGCTCCGACCGAAAGCCCCCCTCCCGCACCCCTCCGGCCTCCAACCCTGGCAGATGTGCCCTACGGGACCCATGCCCGTCAGGTACTCGACTTCTGGCGGGCGCCGTCGGACCGGCCTACGCCCCTGGTGCTGCATATCCACGGGGGCGGTTGGGTGAACGGTGACAAGGCCAAGGTCGCCGACCTGGATCGCTACCTCGCGGCCGGCCTCTCCGTCGTCTCCATCAACTACCGCTTTGTCACCCAGGCCATCGACGCCGGGGTCAAACCACCCGTGCAGTGGCCGCTCGAAGATGCGGTGCGGGCGCTGCAGTTTGTCCGGAGTCAGGCGCGTGCCTGGAACCTCGACCCGAAACGGATCGGCGCCACCGGAGCTTCAGCAGGAGCCTGCTCGTCGCTCTACCTCGCGTTTCACGCCGACCTCGCCAATCCGGCGAGTTCCGACCCGGTCGCCCGGGAGTCGACCCGACTCGATTGCGCCGCCGTCTTCGTCGCCCAGACCACCCTCGACCCGAGGCAGATGATCGAGTGGACGCCCAACAGCCGCTACGGCGGACACGCCTTTGGCTTCATGCCCGACACGAAAAATCTCACCACCCGGGACACTCAGTTCGCAGCCTTCCTCGCCGCCCGCGAGGAACTGCTTCCTTGGATACAGGCCTATTCCCCTTGGGAACACATTTCCGCCGACGATCCTCCCATCTACCTGCTCTATCGCGACACGCCGGCCCTCGGGCAGCCGGCCAAGGATCCCACCCACACGGCCAACTTTGGGGTCAAGCTCGAGGAAAAACTCCGCGCCACCGGCGTCCCCTGCGAACTGGTCTACCCCGGCGGCCCCCCGGCCGCGCATCCCCAGATCGTGGACTACCTGATCGCCCGCCTCAGCCGCCCCGACCCGCGCTGAGTTGGCAGTATTCCGTTGAACCACGAATCGACACGAATGAAAACAGGGACGAAGAGTGGCGAGGGTTTGGTTCACTCTTAGGTGAGGTTAATTCGGGTCCTCGACTTCTCGTATCTCACCCCGGATTCGTGTCCACTCATGGTTTCTCGTCTGCATGATTACGGCTGAAGGGTCGGCCACGGAAAGAATCGGTGAGCGGTCACCGCCCCAGCCACTCCCGCTGTTCGGCCCGGCCAAACCCTTGGCTTAGAAGCACCCGATCTGCGCTGCTGGATCCACCACCAGCTTTGCATTTGACCGGTACCCAGAGCCCCGCAGCCTCCATGGTGCTGCATGGCCGCTGTCCACACGTCGTTGACCGCCCTGCCCTATCACGAGGCGCTGGGACACTACCTGCGGACTTCGGAGCCCGAGACGTGGGCCTGGTTCACTTCGACGCGCGCCCAATCCGACTACGCCGACGCCTTGCGGCTCGATCTGCTGAAACAGACCTATCGACTCGAACCCAACGCCTACCCCGACCTGTTTGTCGCAATTGAGGAAGTCAAGGCCCGGCTCGGGTTGGAGGTGGCGGTCACGGTCTACCAGTCGCAGCGCAATCAGCAGCTCAACGCGACGCTGTTCTATCTGCCTGGCGAGGCACATCTGCTTTTTGAAGGCGGATTGCTGCAACTGCTCAGTCCCGCCGAATTGCGGGCCGTGCTCGGTCACGAGCTTGCACACCACCTGCTGTGGAGCCGGGGCGGCGAACACCTGCTGCAGGTGGACCGCATCGCCCAGGCCATGGCAACGGATCCGCGGGCAGAACCGAGTCACCTCGAAACCGCGCGTCTCGTGCGACTCTACACCGAAATCTTCGCCGACCGCGGCGCGCTCCTGGTGACCGCAGACCCCGGAGTCGTGATCTCCGCTCTGGTCAAGCTCCAGACCGGGCTGACCCAGGTCGACCCTGCCAGCTACGCACGCCAAGCCGAGGAGATTTTCAACCGTGGATCGGTGAAAACCCAGGGAGTCAGCCACCCGGAGGCGTTCATCCGGGCGCGGGCCGTGACGCTCTGGGCGGATCGCTCTCCGCATGTCGACACGGAAGTCGCTCGCATGATCGAAGGCGAACGCTCGCTGGACTGCCTCGACTTGCTGGGACAGCACCATCTCCACGGTTTGACCCGACGCTGGCTCCAGCACTTCCTGCGTCCCGCCTGGTTTCGAACCGACCCGGTGCGCGGCCACGTGCGCCTGTTTTTCCCCGACTTCGATTTCCCGGCCGAGGCACAGCTCGACGATCCATTGTTCGACGAACTCCGCACCTCCACCGCCGGAGTCAGGGATTACTTTTGTTACCTGCTCCTCGACTTCGTCGCCGTGGATCCGGAACTTGAGTGGGAACCGCTGCGGGCCGCCTTTGCCCTCGCCTGCCAGCTGGGCTGGGACGAACGGCTCGAAACCCTCGTCGTCAAGGAACTCAAGCTCAAAAAACGCGAAGCACAGCGTTTGCGCGCCGAGGCACGCGCGTCGACCGACGAGCCGACGACCGACAAGGGGGAGCATGAATAACCCACCCCTTCAGCCTGCCTTCATCGCGTTTCTTCAACGAGGATCCAACGCCGGTGGTTTTGGCACCGACGATGTCCTTGCGGCCGTGCTGCCGCTCTTCGAGCAAGTCGCCACCGCCCATCAAGAACAGTGCGTCGCCCCGCTCGATGGGGTTTCCTCCCTGCTCGTCACGGGCGGCGCGTTGGGAATCGATCCGTCGACCCTCCGTCCTCCGCGCAAGAACCCCGCGCGCATCGCCGAGCTGCAGCAGTCCGTCGCCTCTGCACTCGACGTGGTGGCCGAATCGCGACAGACCGCCGACCTGGATGACGGCACCCTCGACCAGCACGACCTGCGGATCGGCGAACCCGGAGCCGAGCTGACGCGCCCCGTGTACCTGCCCGGCTACGTCGCCTGGGAGCATCGCGCCGGACACCACGATCCGCTCACCGACGTATTCTCACTTGGATTGATCCTCGCAAGCTGCGCCTGCACCCTCGACTTGACCGACCCGGAGGACCTCGAGCGGTTCGCGCGGCATCGGGGCAATCTCTTCGCACTCAATCCGCACTTGCATCCCGTGCTCGCCAGCATGATTGCACAGATGACGGATCTGAATCGCCATCGCCGGATCCAGACTGTCGACCAGGTCATCCAGCGGCTGCGCCGCTACCGCGACCAGGCCGCCGACTTCAGCGTCGATTTCACCCGACTCAAGGGATACCGCGACAGCACCCCCACCGAACGCGGCAAGATCATTCTCACCCACCTGCGGAACCGGCTCTTCGAAATCTCGCGCCGCAATCGCCTCGTGTATTTCAAGCCTACGTTGCAGACACTCAACCTGACGCTGGCGTCGGTGCCGTTGATGCTCGACCACCGCAACATCAAGCCGAGCCAGCTCTTCCTTTGGCATGACGCCCTCGCCCGCGCCTTGTCGAAGGGTGAGTCGATCGTGCTGGGACAGTATGTGCGATTCGAGGACGCGCCCTATGCGTCCGGCGTGCTTGATCAGATCATCGCGGGAGAACGCCGTGACCGTCAGGAGTACGGTTTCGCCCAGCTGCGTCTCGTGATCTGCTTCCTGCGCTGGCACAATCTCAAAGAGAGCCCCGAGGAGCGCATCCACTCGCCGCTGCTCCTGCTGCCGGTGGAACTGACCCGGAAAAAAGGCGTGCGCGATGCCTACGTCCTGAAACCGCTGTCCTCCGAAGCGGAGGTCAATCCCGCGTTGCGCCATCACCTCCGCCAGCTCTACGGACTCAACCTGCCCGAGTCCATCGACCTCGGCGAAACCACCCTGGAGGCGTTTCATGCGCTGCTCGCGGACCAGATCCGGGCCAGCGAACCAGGAGTCACCCTGACCCTGCAGAACCGGCCGCAGATCGAACTGATCCACGAACGGGCCCGGCAGCGGCTCGACCAGTTCCGACGACGCCAGCGCCTGTCTCCCCGGGGTTCGGCACGGCTCGGCGCGTTCGACTACAGCTACGACCGCGATCGGTTCCGTCCGCTCGGCTTGCAGCTTTTCCAGGCCCGGGTCAAACCGGCCCGTTCGCCTTTCTCGTCGACCCTCGGGGCGCCCCCCACGGCCCGTCCGGCCTGCGCGGTCGCCCCCGAACCGCCAGCGGAAGATGGCGCGTCGGGTTCGCTCAAGGAACAGCAGGCCTTCGCCCTGCGGGAACCGCAGGACGGAGGCAATCCGTATCACTGGGACTACGACGTCTGCAGCCAGACCCTCGGCAACTTCAACTACCGGAAGATGTCACTGGTGCAGGACTACGCGGCGCTTCTGGAGAAGGACCTGCCCGGCAGTGCCTTTGACTCGCTTTTCACCGAAAAGCCCAGGACCCGGGAAGGCGCGCCCCCACCCCTGCCGTTGCGCGAACAGTATCCGGTCGTCGACTGCGATCCCACCCAGATGTCGGCCGTCGCCCGGGCCCGCACCGGGCAGAGCTACATCATCCAGGGACCTCCGGGCACCGGAAAATCGCAGACCATCACCAACCTGATCGCCGACTACGTGGCTCGGGGCAAGCGCGTGCTCTTTGTCTGTGAAAAACGCGCCGCGATCGACGTGGTTTTTCACCGCCTCGGCCGCCAGGGTCTCGACGACCTGTGCTGCCTGATCCACGACTCGCAGACCGACAAGCGCGAGTTCATCCGCAACCTCAAGCAGACTTACGAGGGTTTTCTGGCCCAACCGCTGGACGAAACCCTGGACGCCCGCCGCGACGCCTGCGCCCGCCAGATGGAGGCCGAACTCGCGGCGCTCCAGCGGTGGAGCACGGCGCTGGAGTCCCGGGTGGCGGAGAGCAGCCTGACCGTACATGCGTTGCTGGGTCGTCTGGTGGAGCTCCGCTCCAGTCGTGTGACGCTCGACCCTCTGAATCAGGAATGGGTGCCTTCTTACGCAACCTGGTCGCCCCATGCCGAAACCATTCGGGCACTCTGCGCCGGACTGAAGCGGATCAGCGGCAAGGCCTCGCTGGCGGAGCACTCGTTCCGCCACCTGAGTGCGGATGCCCTCACTCGCCCCCAACCACTCACGGCCATCACCGCGGCAGCGGACGAAGGAGAAAAGCTCCTGGCCACGATCGGATCCGCGATGGAGTCGTTGGACGAAACCCTCTCCGCGCCGACCCTGGGTGAAATCGAAGCGATGGTGACGCTGGCCACGACCCTCGCACCCGCAGCGGCGGCGGACGCCCTCGATCTGCTGAACCCGCGCGCCGCCCGCACCCGGGCCGTCAGCAAGGCGGTCCGCGACTGGCGCTCGGCCGAAGCGCAGCTTGCAAAATCCCGCCAGGCCACCCGCGGCTGGCGCACCAAGCTGTCGCCCCAGGACACCCAGGCCGCGCTGGACCAGGCCCAGCGGCTGGAGGGAACCCGGTTGCGCTGGCTCCATCCCGCGGCGTGGCGTCTGCGCGCCGTCCTTCGGGAACGCTACGATTTCTCGATCCATGCCGTGCCCCCCTCGTGGTCGCACATCCTGAGGGACCTTGCCGCGGAACAGGCGGCCGCGGATTCGGTGGACCGGAATCGCGCCGCCTTGGTCGAGACGCTGGGTGACCTCGACCTCGAGGAGGGCCTTCGGCTGATCGAGGAATTGCCGGCCCGGCTGGACGGACTTTCTCCCGCGGCGAAAGCGCTGCACGCCTACCTGCAGGAGAATCCGGAAGGCACGTTCGTCGTGGAGAGCCTCGCCGCCTTGCGAACCACCCTGACGCGGCTGAACGAAACGCTCCACCTGGTTCTCGTGGACGCGACCCAACTGACGCGCGACGAACTTGGACGTGAGTTGAAACAGTTGCGCGCCGATCTCGTCTGGTTACCCGATGTGCTGCCCCTGCTCGGCGAGGCGCTCCGGTTGCCCGCGGAACTCCAGACAGCCCTGCGACAGCTGCCCCTGAACGACGCGCAACTCGAAGCCGCCGTCGCTTTCCGGAGCCTTCGTGGAATCTATCAAAACGACCGCGCCCTCGAAGCCAGCGACGGCCGGGTGCTCGCACAACGGGTTGCCCGGCTGCAGGCAGCTCACCGCGAATGGCTGACCCTGAACGCCCGCTGGATTCACCAGCAGGTGCGGCGCACCTTTCTCCGCAACGTGCAGCGCTCCACCACACCGGCCTCCCAGCTGAATCAGGAGGAAAAGGAACTGAAACGACGCACCGCCACCGGACGCCGCGAGCTCGAGCATGAGTTCTCGAAAACGATGCGACACCGCTCGATTCGCGACCTGGCCGATGACGAAACCGGCGCGGTGCTGCGCGACCTCAAGCCGGTGTGGTTGATGAGTCCGTTGAGCGTTTCGGATACCTTGCCGCTGGCGGTCGACGCCTTCGATGTCGCGATCTACGACGAGGCGAGCCAGATCCTCGTGGAAGAGGCGATTCCGGCCGTGTACCGCGCCCGTCAGGTCATCGTCGTGGGCGACGAAATGCAACTCCCACCGACCAATTTCTTCTCGGCCACGCGCTCGGGCGAAGCCTCCCTCGTCGACAGTGACGACGCGGCAGACGCCGCCGACGACCTCGACGCCGACAGTTTCCTCACCCAATCCGCACGCACCCTGCCCTCGACCCTGCTCGGCTGGCACTACCGGAGTCGCTACGAATCCCTGATCAGCTACTCCAACCACGCCTTCTACGAGGCGCGTCTGCTCACCGTCCCGGACCGTCAGCGTCCCGGCGCTGTGCAGCCCGAGCTCGTCGCCGGGTCACCTCTCGATCCGGTCCTCCACACCGACGCATTGCTGGCCCGGGCGATCAGTTTCCACTTTCACCCCGAGGCGGTGTACGAACGGCGCAGCAACACCGTCGAGGCGGAGTCCATCGCCCTGCTGGTGCGTGAACTGCTGGCTCGCAAGACCGGGATGAGCCTGGGCGTCGTCGCCTTCTCCGAGGCCCAACAGGGTGAAATCGAGTCCGCGCTCACCCGGCTTGGAGCCGAGGACGCCGGATTCCGCAATCGGCTTGAGGAAGAATACGAGCGGGAGGAAAACGGTCAGTTTTGCGGGCTCTTCGTGAAAAATCTAGAGAACGTCCAGGGCGATGAGCGCGACATCATCCTGCTGAGCGTCTGCTATGGTTATGATCGAAGCCGACGCATGCTGATGAACTTCGGGCCGATCAATCAGCGTGGAGGCGAGAAGCGGCTCAACGTCATTTTCTCCCGCGCCCGCCAGCACATGGCGGTGATCAGTTCGATTCACCACTTCGATATCACCAATGACTACAACGACGGTGCGAACTGCCTGCGCAACTTCCTCGACTACGCCGCCGCCTGCTCGCGAGGCGACACTTCGACGGCGCGCCGCGTGCTCCAGGCCAGCCACCCGACGGGTCCGATCCATGCGACTTCCGAGAAGGACAGCGGTGTGATTCAGCAACTCGAGGTCGCTTTGCGGGAACGCGGATTCTGGGTCGACCGCGACGTGGGGCAGTCGACCTTCCGCCTGCCCCTCGCCGTTCGTCGGCGTCCCGAAGATCCGCACCTCCTGGGCATCCTGCTCGATGACGCCGCGCATTATGCACAGCGCGACCTCCTGGAGCGTTTCCTCCTCCGTCCGAGCCTGCTGGAGTCTTTTGGCTGGAACGTGGTGCAGGTGTTCACCAAGGACTGGTTTCACGATCCCGAGGCGGTGCTGCGGCAGATCGACCGCGTGCTCGATGGCAGGGCCCTCGCGGGAGTTGAACCCTCACCCGCGCTTCCGGAAACTCCTCCCGAGACCAGGTCGCTCTCAGCTGCCCAAGAGTCACCGCACACCGCACTCTCCAAACCCAACCAGCCGCCGACTGCTGTCGTGAAAACTCCCGGGGTTGAGCCACGCGCGCCCGAGGCGCCGCGTCACTTCATCTGCACGGAGGAGGGAACCAGCAAATTCTGGGAGGTAACGGTTCTCGACGCCCAGCTGACGGTGCGCTTCGGCCGCCTCGGCACCAAAGGACAAACCCAGACCAAGGCGTTCTCCACCGCGGAGGCAGCGTGGCGTGAGCGTGAGAAGCTGATTCGCTCGAAGCTCGCCAAAGGGTACGCGGAAACAAACCCGCCACCCAGCCGGCAGACCGGGGAACAGGCGGAGTGACCACGAATCCCGCGGCCGCGCAGGCGCGCCAACCGATACGGAACCATGCAGTTGAACCACAAATTGACACGAAGCTACACGAATGAACCTAAAGACTGCGATTCAACCACGGATAGACACGGATCAACACGGATACAAACGAGTGGAGCCGAAGTGGTCGCTCACCTCGTAGGTGAAGAACTGCATGGGTACCGAATCCGCGTTTATCCGTGTCCATCCGTGGTTTATGAACGGATCGATTCGTTTCAACTGCGGAAAACAGGATGAAAGCAAGGGCCGAGAGTTGCGAGGGATTGGTTCACTTTTGGGTGAGGTAAATTCAGGTGCTCGACGCTTCGTATCTCACTCCGGATTCGTGTCCATTCGTGTTCGTTCGTGGTTTCTCGTCTGAATGAATGCGGCTTAGCTCGAAGCTCAAGTTGACGCGTCTGCCCAAAGGTGGGCTTCGTGGTCCCTAACTCATCTTCCGCAACCTGACCCATTTTCGATGACTTCCTTTGCCCTGCCCTCCGATTATCCGCGCGTTCGCCAGGTAACCAGTTTCCACGAACTCGTTTCGACGCCCTTCTCGGCCGGCGTCAATGCCCTCTGCTGGCAGCGCACGCTGCCGGGTGACTTCAGCGAAGTGGTGGGGCTCCTCGGCGTGAAGGAAGGAATCACCACCCTCGACGAAGCCCGCCTTCTCGCACTTCCGCTCAGCGCCGCAGGCCGCGTGGCCGTCGCGGTGCTGCTGGAGGACCTGCGACAACTCCGGGATCGAGGTCTCGCCCCCAACCTCGATTGTATTCAGGCTTACCCGCGCGACGAGGAGCCGACCGTCGTCCCCATCGATGTGCATTCGTTTCATGCCGACAGTGCCACCGTCGAGACCGACACCTACCTCTGCACCTACCATGGCCCGTCGAGCGAGGGCCTGCGCAATGAAGACGCGCGGAGACACGTCGATGATCCCGACACCCTCGCGCAGTTGCGCAAACACCTCGGAGGCGATACCGACGCCGAGTTCGTGGCCGTGTTGCACGAACTCGGCTACGACCTCCACTACTCCGCCGCCCCGCAGGCGCAGCCCTTCAGTTTTGGGATGGGTAATCTGTGGCGCATCGCCGTGGAGTACCCGGGCAGTCCCGTGCCACCCTGTATCCATCGTGCTCCGCCACGCTGTCCCGGACAAACGCCGCGGCTGCTGCTGATCAGCTGAATGGGGGAAGTGATGACGCTCAAACCCGCAGGGTCGGCGGCCTATAGGCGTTAATTTGGAAACGAACCGTGTGCCTTCGGTTCAACCAAGTTAAGTGGAAATGACTCCGGTGGAGGGAGTTCCCGCAGGGGCGCCAGCCGAGGATCCGTTCCGGTGGAGGGCGTCGCTCCGACGGCGCCGGTTGCGCGTCGCGAATACCACATCGGGCGGACGCAGCGGTTCTTGGCGCGTCCCCCGCGGCGCTGACGGAGCAGCGCCCTCCAAGGGTGTGATCTTCGGTCGTGGTCGATCAATGAAAGCTGCGACCGCGGGTCGCCAAACCCCATGGCCACCCGCAGGGTTGATCCCTGGAGGGCGTCGCTCCGACGGCGCCGGTTGCGCGTCGCGAATACCAAAACGGTCGGACGCAGCGGCTCTTGGACCGTCCCCCGCGGCGCTGACGGAGCAGCGCCCTCCAGGGGTGTGACCTTCGGTCGTGGTCGATGGATGAAAGCTGCGGCCGCGGGTCGCCAAGCCCCATGGCCACCCGCAGGGTTGATCCCTGGAGGGCGCCGCTCCGACGGCGCCGGTTACGCGTCGCGGATACCAAAACGGTCGGACGCAGCGATTCTTGGACCGTCCCTCGCGGCGCTGACGGAGCAGCGCCCTCCAGGGTTGTGACCTTCGGTCGTGGTCGATGGATGAAAGCTGCGACCGCGGGTCGCCAAACCCCGTGGCCACTCGCAGGGTTGATCCCTGGAGGGCGCTCCCTTCAACTAGGCCCCCAAGTTGAAACGCATCTGCCGCCGCCCCGGCAGAACATTTCCTCACTTCAGACCGAGCAGCTTGCGCACATTGGCTTCGAGCTTTTCGCCGTGGTTGTCGGTCGAGAAGATGCGGCCGTCCTTGTCGATCAGGAAGGTGGTGGGCAGCGAGGACACACCGAAGAGCACCAGGAGTTCCTTGGGCCCGCGGCGCTCGATCGTCGACGTCATATCCCAGATCTGTGGCCACGGCATGCCCTCCTTCTCGAGAAAGGCGCTGAGCTGCGCGGGTGTTTTCTCCACGCCACGCGGGCTCTTTGGATCACGCGGGGGAATGTCGTCCGTGACCCCGATGACCTCGAGTCCCTGGTCGCGGTACTTCGCATACACGCGCTTGATTTCGGGCATCTGCTCCATGCAGGGCACGCACCACGTGGCCCAGAAATCGACCAGGACCACCTTGCCCCGCAGCGCCTTGAAATCCACTTCGCGGCCGTCGAAGGCAGTTCGCTTCAGATCGATCGGCTGTTTGCGCAACTCGATCGCCGCCACCTTTTGCTGACCCACCTTGGCGACGTTGGGATTGGGGTCGTTGGCCAGCTTTCGGGCATAGGCCTCCGCCGCCGCAGCGTCGCGGCGCAACAACCCATTGAGGTAGCTGCTTTCGGCGTAAACCCGCACCCCGACATTCGGCGCCCGCTTCGCCAAGGCACTCAACAGAGTCTCCGGCTGCACGCGGTCGCTCGAAGCCGGTGCTTCCTGCAGGAAAGGCCGCAATTCGGACACGTACACACTCGCCACCACCTCCTCCGGTGCCTCGGAGCTCTCGATGATCTGGCGACGCACCTCGGACTGGTGACGAGTCCAGGCAGCCAGATCGGACGCCGC
>JAEUGZ010000055.1 GCA_016794725.1 Opitutaceae bacterium
CGGATGCGGCCAGCCGCCGGCCCGGCCGTGGAGGGGTCCGGCCACGTCACAGAAGGCCGGATGCGTGGCGCTGAGTCCGGTCACCCGGCGGTCGAGCGCGGCGGTGACAATCGCCAGCTGCCCGCCCTGGCTGGCGCCGAGCACGAGCAGGTTGCGTCCGTCCCACAGGTCACGCGAAACGAGAAAATCGTTGGCCCGCAGGCAGCTCAGGTAAATCCGGCGGTAGTAGTAGGTGTCGCGATCGTCGAAGTTGAACAACCAATACCGCAACAGCGCCCCGGCGAGGAGCTGGTCGTAGATTTCCTGGGGTTGGTTGACGGGAATGCCATGCACTCCGATCTCGAGGGTGATAACCCCGCGCGCCGCCAGGTCCTTGTCGCCGAAATAGGGGCGCACCCCGGCACCGGGCACCCGCAGGACGGCGGGGTATTTTCCGGGAGCCTTGGGCTCGCAGAGGATGCCGTAGATCCGGCCCGGCGCGGACCAGCCTTCGCCGACGGTGCGAATGCCGACGTGGTACACATTGACGGTGGAGGTGCAGGCGTCCGGCAGCAGGGTCATGCGCACGTCCATCGGGATCTTGGCCAGTTCGTCACGTCCCTTCTGCCAGAACGCGTCAAAGTCCGCCGGCTCGGTCTGGTAGGGCTGGATCTTCTCCGGGGAAAACGCGGCGGTGGCGGCGTTCTTGTAGGTCCGTCCCGCCACCTCGGTGGTCACCGTGCAACGAAGAAAACCCGGCACGGTCATCGTCCCGCCGTCAATCTGCAGCCCGCCCGCCGGCACCTCCACGGTCCGGGTCTCGGCCGGCATCATCTCGGGCCCGACGGTGTAGCGGACCGTGATGCCGACGATCGGCACCTGGTCGGCGGTGACTTCGACGCGGAAGCGAACCGGCTGTCCAGGCAGGTAGGTCCAGTCGGGGTGGTCGGGGACGACCCGCACTTGCACCGAGGCGACGCGAAAATTGGCCTGCGGCGGCACCGGGGTGATCGCGTTCGGCGCGGCCGAAAGCGAGAACGCGGCGCACAGCCAGGTCAGGGTGCAGGCATACAACAGACGGACGGATGAGGTGGACATGGAGGAAGCAGAGGTCGTTGGGGCACGGCAGCGCTCGAGGGGAGAAGCGCCGCGTTTCCTCACCCTAGCAGAGCCGGTACCGCGCGGTAAGGAGATTCCTTGTCCGCGAGTGGAGTTCGCACACCCCACGGTTCACGTTCATCGCCAAAGCGGTTTCCTTTTTTCCGTGGCGGAGCAGAACGCCCACAGCCGAATTCCAATTTCACTCTTCGCCCTTCACTCTTCCTCCCCTCGCCCTTCACTCTCCTCTTCATGCGCTTTCGTCCCTTTGGTAAAACCTCCTGGTCAGTCTCGGAAATCTCCTTCGGCGCCTGGGCCATCGGCGGCGGCTGGGGTGAGCAGGACGAAGCCGAGTCGGTGCGCACCCTGCACCGCGCCCTCGATCTCGGGGTCAACTTCATCGACACCGCCGCCGGATACGGCAACGGACGGAGCGAGCGCATCATCGCCCAGGTCCTGCGCGAGCGGGGCGGCGAGAAGGTTTACGTGGCGACCAAGACGCCGCCCGCACCCGGTGCCTGGCCTCCGTCGCCCTACGACACCTGGTCCGACCGCTACAGCGAAACCTACCTGCGCGCCAACATAGAGGATCGCCTGCGTTTGCTCGGCACCGACACGATCGACCTGCTGCAACTGCACACGTGGACGCGCGCCTGGAACCGCGATCCGCAGCCCTTCGCCATCCTGCGTCGGTTGCAAAAGGAGGGCAAGGTGCGCGCCATCGGTATCTCCACGCCGGAACACGATCAGAACAGCGTGATCGACCTCATGCGTGGTGGCTGGGTCGACTCGGTGCAGGTGATCTACAATCTGTTCGAACAGGAGCCGGCCGCGGAGTTGCTGCCGGTCGCGAAGGAGACCGGCACGGCGATCATTGTGCGCGTCGCCTTCGACGAAGGGGTCCTGACCGGCAAGTTCGACGAGTCCACCACGTTTCCGGACGGTGATTTCCGGCAGCGCTATTTCGCCGGCGACCGCATCGCCCGCGCCGCCCGCCGCGCACAAGCCATCGTGCCCGACCTCGCCGGCACCGGGCTCACCCTCCCGGAGGCGGCACTCAAGTTCACCCTCGCCCACCCCGCCGTCTCCACCGTAATCCCCGGCATGCGCCGCGTGTCGCAGGCCGAGGCCAACTGTGCTGTCTCCGGCAAACCCGACCTTTCCCCTGCTGCCCTGCTCGCCCTGCGCAAGCACCGGTGGAACCGGGGATTCTGGTACGGCGGCAAGTGATCCCCGGGCCGCGCCGGGGTCAGAGTTTATCGCCAAATCGGATACGTTTGACTGTTTTCCTTTTCTTGCGCGGCGAGGGGGCGATGCCGAGGCGCGGATCGCGCGCGCGGACCAGCTGGACCAGACGCCGGGCGTCGCGCTCAAAGTGTTCGTGCGACTCCGGCAGGTAGAGCCACTTCTTCAGGACCGGGTGCGGTGCGAGCGACGGAAACTCGGCGAGCAGGCTCGGCTGGTGCTCGTGCGCCGTGCACACCAACACCCCCTGCCACGGCTCGCCCTGCGTGGTGAGAAAGAGGTGGTGCAGACCGTTGAGCATGATCGTGCGTCCGCCGAACCAGGACTTCAGCACAAAGGTCGGATCCTCCAGCAGGGGATCCGCCAGCCACTGCAGCGGATGATCGGGCCGGACGGCACGGGGACGCAGCGACGAGGTGCGCGACGGTTTCATCCCTCCGGTTCAAACCGCAAAACCCGCCCTCATCAAACCCACAAACCGCCGCTTCGCCTAAATCCAAAACCAGTGCTGAATAAACCACAGAGAACACAGGGAGCAGAGACAGGGGCACATGTTCGACTCAATCGGCTCAAGCGCGTCTACGCTTGCCGGAAAGGCGTCGTTGCTGCGGCTTTCCAGGTTTCACTCGGCGTACTCTCCGCTCCTTGTGGCTAATCAACGGAACCCCGGCTAAACGGCCACCCCCCTTCCGCCGGGCCTGCGCAACCACCTCCGACGAATCGCTCGGACTGCCGGATCGCGGGCGAAGGCGTGAGCTCAGACTTGCCATCCGTTCCCACACCGGAGCTGGATGGGCAGCGCACGCATGGATGCTCTTCCCTTCACCGAATTTGGCCTCACCCCCGAGGACAACGACCTCTGTGCCCGCGACGTCCTCAGCGGCAAGAAAGGCGCCACCACGTCGCTGCATGCCGCCTACGCCCATGACGGCGAGCCCCTGCCATGGGTGGGCAAACGCAGCCGGGTGCGCGACGGACACGGCCGCGCGGTGGCCATCATCGAGGTCACCACCGTCGCGATCCGTCCGTTCAACGCGGTGGGAGCCGACTACGCCCAGGTCGAAGGCGCGGGCGACGGGTCCCTGTCCTACTGGCGCGCCGTGCATGTCGAGTACCTGCAGGCGGAATGCGCGCGCATCGGCCTTCCCTGGAGCGACGACGTGGCCGTGGTGCTCGAGACCTTCCGGCTCGTCGAAACGTTGCCGGCCGGCTGAATCGTCGCCGGACAGGGACGCGGCATCGCGGGTGAATCCTGCTCACACCCGCCCGTCTCCGCCCGGACCACGCCCCGGCTTGACGCTGAGGACGGTTTGCCAAGGGTGGCGGTCAGCGCGCTTTGTCGGCGCGATTGCACTCCCGCACCCGTCCCTCGCGGCATCCACCATGGCCAATTCCCTGATTCGCACCCCCGGCGGCGGTGAACAACACTTCCGCTGGCGAGGGTCGGAAATCTCCCGGACCGAGAATCTGAGCGATGCGGTCTTCGGCTTCGCCATCACCCTGCTCGTGGTCTCGACCGAAGTCCCGGCTACGTTTGCCGAACTCAAGCACCTGTTGCACGGATTCCTGCCCTTCGGCGTCTGTGTGCTTGTCTTCGGTCTGATCTGGCACGCGCACTACCTGTTTTTCCGCCGCTTTGGTCTGGAGGACCGGACCACGATGCTGCTCAACGCCTTGCTGCTCTTCGTGGTGGTGTTCTTTCTTTTTCCCCTGAAGTTCCTCGCCAGCCTGTTGCTGGCTCTGGCCACCGGCACCCCGCAGACTGCGGCCGGACTCTCCGATGCTGACGAACTGCTCGCCATCTATTCCAGCGGTTACCTCGCCATCTTTCTTTTATTTGCCCTGCTTCATCATCACGCCCTGCGGCAACGCGATCGCCTTGAACTGACCCCCGCCGAGATCGTCCTCACCCGGATGTCGCTCGCGATGAACTGGATCCAGGTGTTGGTCGCGAGTCTCGCGCTGTTCGGTGCCCTGGTCTTTTCCACGCATGGACTCGTGGGTTTCGTCTACTTTCTGATCGGTCCGCTCAGCTACGCGGTCGGCGCCCATCACGGCCGCCGGCTCCAGGCCGCCCTCGCACCGCCTCCTTCGCCGGGCGAAGGCGAACCGCCCGGCTCGACCGCGGCCTCCTGACCCTCCACCCCGCCGGCGGGTCATATTGCGCTCACGGGCGCTTGGCCGGAAACAGGCAGCCGCAGCCCTTCCCGCAGCAATCGCGCCGGCGGAAACAGACGTAGCGCCGCACACCCCACAGGGAAGCCACCATTAACAAACAAATGCCTGCCAGCAAGATACCCACCATGCGGACAGGGTAGTGAGACGCGACATTCTTACAAGGACGGCCTGGCCTCCGGGTCGTCGCGAGGAGGGACAGGTCAATTTCCATCGCAAGCGGGGTCGTGGCAGACTGTGGCCATGTCTCTCCCCCGAGTTGAATCGGCCGCGCATCGCGTAATGGCGCCGCACCCTGGCTCCGGGTAAGGTCATCCCTTGGTTCCTTCGTTTTCCGGACGCCGCGGTCACGACCGTCTGTCGCGGCCCAAACAAGGGACTCGTCGCAGCCTCTCTCCTTTCCTTTCCTGCCTCCCCCATGTTCGACTCGTCACTTGCCCGCCTTCGCCTGACCGGAATGCTCGAAGGCGCTTCATTTCTCGTGCTCCTGCTGGTTGCCATGCCGCTCAAGTACCTGGCCGACCAGCCCCTGGCCGTCCGCTATGTCGGCATGGCCCACGGCATTCTTTTCCTCCTGTACCTGCTGGCCCTGCTCCCGGCCGCCCTCGACCACCGCTGGGGATGGAAAACCTCCGCCCTCGGTGTGCTCGCCAGCCTCCTTCCCGGGGGACCGTTTGTCTTCGACGCCAAAGTCCTGCGCCCGCTCGTGACCAAGCAGCCTTGATCGGGCTCTGCGCCGTCGATCCGGGTTACTGGGCCTTCGCTATGGTTGCGTCGGTGCCGCCATCCGCACGGGGATGTGCACCTCGGAGCGTTTCGCGAACCACGGCGTGAAGGGGCCGTGCCAATACACGGCGTAGGGCTCGCCGTCCACCACCACGCCGGGCTGCCGTGCCAGCCAGGCGATCAGGGCGTCACGCGTGGCCTCGAAATTGCGCCGGGAGTAACTGCCTTCGGCCCCTCGGCTGGCGACGCAAGGGGACGCATCCCGATGCCATGGAGACCAACCGCGCAAAGCCTTGTCGAAACACCGCACCGGTGGCGAATTTTCCAAACGCTTCTACATTCCTCGGCTTCACCCCCTTTCTCATCCGATGAACAACGATTCACATCCCGTGGTGGCCATTGTCGGCGGCTCGAGCGGGATCGGCCTTGCCGTCGCCCAGCGGCTCGCCATGGGGCAATGCCATCTCTTCCTCGCCGCCCGTGACGCCACGCGGCTGGAGTCGCGCGCAGTGGAACTGGGGGCGGAGTTCCAGTCGCTCGACGCCCGCGACGGCGCCGCGGTCGAGGCCTGGATCGAGGCAGTGCAGGCCCGCTACGGCCGTCTGGACGGGGTCGTCAATTGCGCCGGGTCGATCCTGCTCAAACCTGCCCACCTGCTCTCCGATCAGGACTTCGCCGACACGCTCGCGCTCAACCTTACGACCGCATTCCACGTGCTCCGCAGCGCCGCCCGTCGCATGATGCGACAACCCAGTGGCGGGAGCATTGTCCTGATGTCCTCGGCCGCCGCCCGACGGGGTTTGATCAATCATGAGGCGGTCGCCGCCGCCAAGGCCGGCGTGGAGGGACTCGCCCTCGCGGCCGCCGCCAGCTACGCTCGCCAGGGTGTGAGGGTCAACTGCGTCGCCCCGGGGCTGACCCGGACTGAAATGAGCCGCGGGCTGACGCAAAACGAGGCAGTCGCCAAGGCTTCGGCAACCCTGCATCCGCTGGGACGGCTCGGCGAGGCCGGCGAGGTGGCCTCCGCCATTTGCTGGCTGCTCGATCGCGAACAGAGCTGGGTCACGGGTCAGGTCATCGGCGTCGACGGCGGACTGTCCCAGGTTCAGGCCAGGGCCTGAGTCC
>JAEUGZ010000064.1 GCA_016794725.1 Opitutaceae bacterium
GCTCGGACACCCGCACATTAAAGCCACGGATGACGTGAATATTGTCGGCGATCCGATTCTCCTGCCCGTGCACCACAAAATAGCTCACCTGCAGTTCGCGACCCACCAGGCTGTCGGGGTCGGGCACCAGCCGCCCATCGAGGCGAAAGGGCCGGCGCAGGCGCTGAACCACCATCCGTCCCTCGGGCAATTGTTTGGTCCGCGCGATATTGCACACGGCATCGATGTCAAAATCGCTGACCATGTTGTTGGCCGCAGACACCTGGACCGAGGCATCGCTGGAAAATCCATCGAGATGGCCGCCGGTCTGGGCGAGGTACACCTCGTCCACCCGGATGCCCGCACTGCGCTCCGCCTCCAGCAGCGCGCTGTGGGCCGAGTCGCTGGCCGCCTTGAAATCAAAAACCGAGCCCTTGATCACCCCGCGGGACGCGCATTCTCCCATTCCCACAATGCTCAGGCTGCGATTGTTGGTCAGCTCCCCGATCAGCACACTGACTTTGGCGGTGCCGATTTCGACGGCTCCGATGTATTTGGTCCTAGAGATCACGTGACGTTTCCCGTGGTTGCGAAGGTTGAAAAGTGAAGAAGGGTCGAGTCGGACGAGTCAGGGGACGGTCAGGAACTGCCCGGCGCGCGTCGTGAATTCCGGGTGTAACCGTCGACGCGGGAGGCAGGGCGACTCCCGGCAGCGGGGCAAAGACCACCGGCACCTGTTTCTTGCCGAATGACAAATTGATCGACTGAACCGGCTTGGACTGAGTCTCCGCCAGGACGGCATCCAGCAGGGCAATCTGCGTGTAGAAATTGTCCCGCAGCCCAAAAGTAATCTCCGGAATACTGTCGGTCCGAATCACAATTTCACCGTAGGTGGAAAAGCGCTCCAGCGAGGCCACCCGCCACGTGCGATAGAGCAGCGGCACGTTGACCTGGGCGGTTTCAAACAAATCAGCCAGCGTTTCCATGCCCAGCACCGGAGTGAAACCACCTCCACGCGCCGGGGTCAGGGTGATGCCATCGAGCCACGGGAGACCGGACACCATGCTTGGCTCAAAGTTGATTCCAACAAACACCACGCCATCCCGCGCCACCAGGAGGTCCCTCGCCCCGCCGCTTCGCTCCTGCACACGAAGGCGTCCCACCGGCGTGCGCTCTTGCAGCGTCACCACCAGCGTGTCGGGAAATTTCCGCGTCAGCACCGCGGTGCGAATCTGATGGTCCGCCAGCAACGCATCCTGAAGAACCTGAAGGTCCAGTTCCATGAGCGACACGCCCCGTGGCAACGCCAGGCGGTGCAGCACCCATGCTTCGTCGAGCACGCCATTGGTGGTCAGCTTCACCACTCGAACCGGCTCCGACTTAACCGGGGCGGCCAGGCGGGTCGGATTGTTTTGCCAGGTCTGCAGCAGCTCCCAGGAGGCCCAAACCAGAGTCAGCGCGAGGAGCAGGCCCAGCCCCACCTTCACGAAACCCATGACCAGACGCTTGCGACCTTCGCGCGACATCGAGCGCGGCGCGACTTCCTGGGGAATGTCACGCCACGAACGAGCGACGGTCAGATTCGAAGCAGGTCTGTTCATTGCGCCTAGGCTGAGCCCCTGCCTTGAAACCGCTGCAACGCAGGTGCAACCAACTCCCGCACCAGGGCCGTAAAATCAAATCCCGCGCAGCGAGCGCTCATCGGCAGCAAGCTGGTTTCTTTCATGCCCGGCAGTGTGTTGATTTCGAGCAAAAACAACTCGTTCTTCCCCGAGATCATGAAATCGATGCGAGCATAGTCACGACAGCCGCAGGCCGCAAACGCCGCCTCGGCCGCGCGCTGCGCCTCGGCCGTGAGTTCCGGAGTCAAGGGTGCGGGTGCGAGGTAGCGCGTCAGGCCCTTCGTGTACTTCGAAGTATAGTCAAATACGCCCGAGTCAGGCACGACTTCCACCACACCCATCGCCTTGCCGTTGAGCAGTCCAACCGTGATCTCGCGTCCGCGAATCCGCTGCTCGGCAAGCCACTCACCTTCATGGAGGCGAGCCAAGGCGGCCTCGACTGCCGCCGGGTCGTCGCACATCGCCAGGCCCACACTGCTGCCGGAAGCACGCGGCTTCAGGACGAGGCTGGAGCCGAGCCTGCCCACCAATTCAGCGGTCGTGGGTTTGCTCGCGGTCGAAAAGACCAGGCCCGGCGCGACCCTGACCCCGGCTGCCGCCACGGTTTGCTTCGTACGCTCCTTGTCGAACGTCACCGCACTCGAAGCCGCATCACAGCCTGCATACTGCACGCCCGCCTGATCCAGGATTCGTTGCATGCCTCCGTCTTCGCCGAAGATGCCGTGCAGGGTCGAAAACACCACGTCCCGACGCGGATCAAGTCCGGGCGGCAGAGCGTCGGTCCGCACGTCCAGCAGTCGGGTCGGGTAGCTGCGCGCGAGCGCCACCGCGCTCGCTTTTCCGGAGCCCAGGGAGACTTCGCGTTCGGGAGAGGTGCCTCCACAGAGGACGACAATACTCGGAGAATTCATGGGAAATGGGGGAATCAGCGGGAAGCGTCGGGGCAGGGACTCACGGGCTAGAGTTCATCCTTCCAATCGCGGCCATAGAGCAACACCTCAGGTTCAAGCACGATTCCGGAACGTTCGCGCACGCGCTCGCGGACGCGACGGACCAGCGCCACCACATCCGCGCTGCTCGCCCCTCCCCGGTTGACGATGAAATTGGCGTGGACTGCGGATACCTCGGCTCCTCCGACACGCTCACCCTTCAGTCCGGCCGCATCAATCAGGCGTCCGGCGGAATCACCCGGCGGGTTCTTGAACATGCACCCGGCACTGGGTTCGCGGGGCTGGGACTTGTGGCGCTTGTCGCGGTAGGCCTCTATCTGCCTCCGGATGCCAGGCTCGTCCGCCGGGACCGCGGCCGTGGGCTTGAGCACGGCCGCAAGTGCAATCGCGCGTTCCAACTCCGCACAATGCCGGTAGTCCACGTGCATCTGTGCCTTGGCCAGGGTGAGGAACTCGCCCTCCCGGGTGACCAGTTCGACGTGCTCCACCACATCGAACATCCATCCGCCCATCGCACCGGCATTCATGCGCAACGCACCGCCAACATTGCCGGGAATCCCCTCCAGAAACTCGAATCCCGCCAGGCCGGCTCTGCTCGCCAGCCCGCACAGGTTCTTCAAACGGAGTCCCGCTCCGACCCGGACTCGTCCATCGGACAGCAGATCAAACGAATGCCAGCTGGCATGGTTGAGACTGACCACCACGCCGTCCACACCCGTGTCGGGTATCAACAGATTGGAGCCACGACCCAGCATGATGAGCGGGACTTGCTCCTGACGGACCCGCCGCAGCACGACGCCCAGGTCCTCGCGATTCGCCGGCTCGCAGTACACCCTCGCCGGTCCACCCACACGCAGGGTGGTTTTCGCCGCCAGCGATTCCTCGCGGACCACTTTTGTCGCCGGAGACACGTCTTTTCGGATGTCCGCAGCCAGGACATCCCAACGCTGGGAGAGTCGTTTGCGCTGTTCCCGCTCGGACCGCCACTGGCGCGCTTCCCTTTCAATGTCGCCGGCCCCTACAAACGCGAGCAGGTCGTCCGGCAGCAAGTCGTTCTGCAATGCTCGGTGGAAACCCGCCTTGTCTCCCGGAAAATAGACGACCGGGAGCGTAGGCGCATTGTGGCGCAACTCGGCATAGAGGTCGGCGCTGGTGCCACCCGCCTGCGGCGACTCACCGGCCGCATAGACATCGAGCAGGTAGACGCGATCCGCCACGGCCAGCGCCGCGGCAAAGGAGGTCTTGAATTGGGCGGTGCGACTGAACCGGTGGGGCTGGAAGGCCACGACCAGACGGCCCCCGGGTCCACGCTCCGGGTCATGGAGCGGCAGGCGCTGCCGGAGGCTGCCGAGGAGCGCGCGGATCTCGGCGGGGTGATGGGCGTAGTCTTCCAACGCCACCAGTCCGGGCTCATCGACCAGAATCGCCTGGCGGCGCTGCACGCCCGGAAAATCCGCAAGGGCGTCCGCAGGCACGCGGACCCCCATCAATCCGGCCGCCGCCAGCGCGGCCGTGGCATTGGTCACGTTGAAGTCGCCATGTGCACGCAGCGGCACCACGCGGCGCTCAAAGCGGCCGCCGAGCGACAGCCAGCTTTGCTCCGGGGTCGTGCGCTCCACGTCCGCCGTGTAGTCGCCCGTGGGTCCGAACCGAAGGGTCGCCGGACCCGCCAGCACACGCTGCGAGGCCGCGCAGGCATCACTGATCAACACCGGCCCGGACGTGCGGGCGGCCAGGGCGCGAAACGCCGCCTCGCTGTCACCAGGCTCTCGATACCGATCGGGGTGATCCCAGTCCAGATTCACCACCACGGTCAGCGCAGGGCGGAACCGGTCGATGGTGCCGTCGCTCTCGTCGACCTCCACCACGACCCAGTCATTCGATCCGGTCCGCGCCGGAGCCAGGCGGGAGTCCGCAAGAAGTCCGCCCAAAACATACCCCGCCGGAAAGCCGGACGCCCGCAAGGCGGTGATCAGGAGCGCCGTGGTGGTCGTCTTGCCATGCGAACCGCAGACCGCCACGAGTCGCAGGTCGCGGGTCACCTCGGCCAGCACCTCTCCCCGCCTCATCGCCGGCAGGGCGCGCTGGCGCGCCGACTGGAGGGCGGGATGCGTGGAACGCACCGCGGAGGAATACACCACGAGTTCGCATCCAGCCGGCACGTCTCCCGACTCGACCATCTCCACGCCCGCTCGCTCGAGGTGGCGCAGCATCTCCGGATGGACCTGGTCGTCCTGGCCGGTGACCCGGAAACCGCTTTGTGCCAGATAAATGGCAAGCGGGCCCAGCCCCATGCCGCAGACCCCGACGCAATGCAGGGAGGTCACAGTCTGGCCAAAGAGCGTGGGTGGGGACGCGGGTCTCATGCCGATTCCGACCAAACGACGTTGGCATTCGGCGGCAGGGTCTTTCCCGCGTCCGCAATTGATTCGAGATCGGCGACCATGAATCCCAGCGCATCGGCGCGGTCCATTCGCCCCAGTTGCTCGCGATGTCCCGCGAGCCGCGAGGCATCCGCCAGCAGTTCCAGCACCGTCCGGGTCAGATCGGACATCTGCTCCTGCTCCACCACCACCCCGCCGCCGTCACGCTCAAACGCCTCGGCGTTGGCCGCCTGGTGGTTGTCCGCCGCCTGCGGATACGGAATCAGCACCGCCGGCGTTCCGGTCCGGGCGAGCTCCGCGAGGGTGCCCGCGCCCGCGCGTGAGACGACCAGGTCGGCCGCGGACAGGACCTGCGACATGCGATCCGAAAACGCAACAAACACGGCATTCACCCGCTCTCCCTTCCGCGAACGAAGCCCCAGGGTCTCGGGTGTGCCTTTGCCCAGTCCGGTCAGGCAGTAGATCTGAATCCCCTCCGCCGCCAGCAGCGGCATCTCGCGGCGCGCCCATTCATTGAGCACGGACGCACCCTGGCTCCCCCCCAGCACCACCACCACCCGCGGCCCCGGCTCCAATCCCAGCTCGCGGCGCGCACCTTCCGCCGGTTCGCGGCGAAACTCCCGGCGCACGGGCAGTCCCACCGCGCGCACCGCTCCGCCGGACGCACTTGAAAGGGTCACGCCCGGGGGCAGGTAGACGCGGTGGGCGAACCGGCCGAGAAGCCGGATCGCACGGCCGGGCACCCGATTGGCCTCGTGCAACACCACCGGCACACCGAGCAGCGCTCCGGCCGCAATGAACGCCGCGGAGGTGAAACCCCCAAAGCCGACCACGGCGTCCGGCGCAAAGGACCGCACCAGGGCCGCCCCGATCCAGAATCCGCGGGCCTGCTCAACCACGAAACGCGCCAGCGCCACGGGATCGCGGGAGAGTCCCGAACCCGGGATGCGCACGAAGTCGAGGTTTGGATACTTTTCGATCAGCCGGGAATCCACCTTCTTCCGGCTGATCAGCAGCCGGACCCGGTGACCGCGGTCCACCAGGGCCTCCGCGAGCGCAATCCCCGGAGCCAGATGGCCGCCGGTGCCGCCGCAGGAGATGAGAAACCGGCTCACGCGCTGACCTCCTCCAGCCCGCGCGAGGACCGGGCCCACCCGGGCTTGCTCCAGGACCGGTGGGTGTTGACGAAGATGCCGACCATGATGCCCATGAGCAGGAGATTGGAAAGGCCCGCACTGATAAAGGGCAGGGACATCCCCTTGGTCGGAAAGATGCCGGTGACAACCCCGAGGTTGATGATCGCCTGCAACGAGATCAGCATCAGGCAGCCCGCCACCAGGAGGTACTGGAAGAGATTGGGCGCCCGTCGCAGGTGGACCAGGCCGGCGATGAAAATGAGGGCGAAAACCGCAACGACACCGAGGGTGAACCAGAGTCCCAGTTCCTCACCCACCACCGCAAAGACAAAGTCCGTGTGCGCCTCGGGCAGGAAATTCATCTGCTGGCGGCCCTGGCCGAGGCCGGCACCCTCGACTCCGCCCGCCGCGAAGGCCGCGAGGGACTGATAGAGTTGGTACGTGCCGTTCTGTTTATTGCCTTCCACGTCGAGGAAGGCGGTGAATCGCCGCAGACGGTTCGGGTTGTGCATGACCAAAACCGCAAACGCGATGACCGCGAGGGTGATGGCCGGAAGGATGTGACGCCACCGGGCCCCGGCCAGAAACATCAGCACCACGCCGACCGTGAACGACAGCGCCGCCGTGCCGAAGTCAGGCTCAAGGACAATCAACCCGGCAAACGCCAGGATGATGCCCAGGGGATAGAGGAACCCGCGGAGAAACTCGGAGATCCGGGTCTGGTGGGTCGCCAGGTAGTGGGCCACACAAAACACGAGGGCAAGTTTTGCGAACTCGGAAACCTGAAGGCGCAGACCGCCGTAGCCCAGCCAGCGGTTCGAACCTTTGACTTCGATGCCCAGCCCCGGGATCAGAACAAGGACCAGACCCAGGAGGGCGACGCCGCCCACCACCCAGATGTAGCGCCGGGCCAGCTCCAGGTCGATCCGGCTGGTGACAAAGCACGCCACGGCAGCCAGCACGACGCCCACGAGTTGCTTGTTCAGGTAGTAGTAGGGACCCTGCTTGAACGAAGCACTGGCGCTGAAGAGGATGGTGATGCCAAGGAAGGTGAGCCCAACTGCGCACACGACGATGATCGCGGCGGGATTGAGCGCGATCCGATGCCGGGCGGGCTCGGGACTGGAGGACATGGACGCAGCTCTCACGGAAGCGCGCTAGAACAATGAGTCGGGATCAGGGTGCGCGCGGAGGTTCTGTGGAACCGGCCGGGGGCGTATCCTCAATTCGGATCACCGGCACGTCGGGGGAAGCCTTGATCGCCGCCTCGGGTTCGGGCTTCGCCGGCAGGAAGGGATCGAGCGCCGGAGCGGGGGCCGGCGTGGTGGACGGTGAGGAAGTCGCCGGCGTCGTCGCCGGGGTGGCCGGCTTGGTTCCAGCCTTGCCCGGAATGATCAGTTCCTGACCCGGTCGGAGCTTGGAGGGATCAGCGATGTTATTGGCAATGCCCACTTCGCGCTGTGACACCTTGTACTGGCGGCTGATGGCTTCCAGCGTCTCGCCGGCTTTAACGGTGTGCTTGAAGGTGCCGCCCGAGCGGTTGCTCGCGGGAGCCGGAGTTGGAGTTTTCGGTGCGGCCACGTCCGGCATCACGGCACCGCTATCCGGCAGCACGAGCGTCTGGCCGACCCGCACGGTGTCAGACTTGAGGTTGTTCAGCCGCTTCAGGGTTCCATAGGTCGTGCCGTGCTGACGAGCGATGACGCTGAGCGTTTCGCCACCTTTCACCACATGGACGGGACCCGAGCTGTCTCCCGCAGTCGCAGTCCCGGCCGAACCGGTCGCGGCCGCCGGAGCGGACGCCGATTTGGTCGTGATCATCAGCTTCTGACCGGGTTTGAGCGAGGCATTGGCGGAGAGTTTGTTTGCGGCGAGCAGCTCGGACATCGGGACGCCCTGCTTCTTCGAGATGGTCCACAGGCTGTCACCTTTGACCACCACGTAGGTGCTCGCGGGCACTCCCTCGGGAGTCTGCATGGGCTTGAGCGCCCCGGCCACGGGTGAACCCGGCCGCGTCGGACTGAAACGCACACCCATGTCGGGTTGATACGCCACGGTCGACGACGCGCTGATGGGAGACTCAGCGGAGGAAGGACTGAGGGAAGCGGAATCGTTCCCCATCATCGGAGTACCCCCCGCCGGCGGCGCAGTTTCACCCGCCGCGGCGGACTTGCCGGTGGAGCGGCAGCCGGGAACCGCAAAAATGATCAGAAAGACCGCGAGATGGACAGCCACCACCGCACCAAAAATGTGCAGGATTTTCATAGGTAGGATCGTGTTTTGAAAAAGGAGAGGATGCTATCTAAAAACAGGTGGGATCTACAACTCACCCACCAGGGACTCGAACTGGGACCCACGGTCGTCATAACCGCGAAACTGGTCGAAACTGGCAAATCCGGGACTGAGCAGGACCACATCCCCCGGCTGAGCACGCGCCGCCACACCGCGCACCGCGGCCGCGAGCGTACCGGAATCGGTGCAGACGACCCCATGGCTTCGGCAGGCGATTGCGAGGGCCGGCCCGGTCTCTCCGATGAGGAACGCCTCGCGCACCTTCGGCGCGATTCGGCGCACGAAATCAGGAAGATCGCCCCCCTTCGACTTGCCTCCCAGGATGATGAACACCGGTTGCCGAAATTGATGCAACGCGGCTTCAACGGCATGAAAGTTGGTCGCCTTCGAATCATTCCACCATGCCACGCCCGCCTTTTCCGCCACGCAGGTCAGTCGGTGGCGGCCAAGTCGGAAGCTTTGCGCCGCGGCGTACAGGGCACTTTCCCGCAACCCGGCGGCCCTCCACCAGGCGGCGGCCAGGAGGAAATTCTCCCGTTGCGGATAGTTGTCGAAAACCGTTTGCCGCAGCAGGACATCCCCGGGCTGATCTTCCGTCGCCACATGAGCGTCCGGAGGCAGGGTCTGGCCAAACCGCAGCGCCCACTGCTGCACGCTGGTACCGGCAAAAACGTCCCCTCCCACGGCCCGCTCAAAGAGGCGCCACTTCGCCATGAAGTAGGCCTGCAACGAGCCGTGTCGTTCCAGATGGTCCTCCGCGAGATTCGTCCAAAGCGCCGCGTCAGCCCGGAAATAGCGCAGGGTCTCGGCCTGGAATGAACTGATTTCACAGATCGCCATTGAATCCGGCGCACCCCCGCCGCGCTCCGCGACCAGTTTGGAAAAGGGAAAGCCAATGTTGCCCGTCGCCGTGGCATCGCGCCCGATGCCCCTGAGGGCGTGGGTGAGCAGCTCGGTCAGCGTCGTCTTGCCATTGGTACCCGTGACCGCGACCACGCGCCCGCGCCAGAGGATGGACGCAAAGTCCACCTCGCCCAAACACAACAGGCCCGCCTGTCGCGCCGTTTCGATCCAGGCATGGTGGGATGGGAAGCCCGGCGAAAACACCACCAGCCGGTGTCGGGAAGCCGCCTCGGCAGGAAAACGGGAAGCCCGTGGAAGCTCGTCCCCGGACGACACCGGACGTTCATCGTACACCTCGCCCCGGGCCCCCAGCGCCGTCAAAAGCTCCAGCACGGCCCGTCCGCTCATGCCGGCGCCGAAGACGGCGACGGGATGTTCAAGCGAGGAGCGAAGAAAGTCGGGCGGGGTGAGCATGACGGCGTCAGCGCAGTTTCAGGGTTCCCAGACCGACCAGGGCACAGAGCAGCGAGAGTATCCAAAAACGAAGAACCACTTTGGTCTCGGGCCATCCCTTCTTCTGAAAATGATGGTGGATGGGTGCCATGAGAAAGAAACGCTTGCCCGTCCCAGTCGGGCTGCGGCGCTTGGTCACCTTGAAATAGGTGACCTGGATCATCACCGAAAGCGCTTCCGCCACAAACACGCCGCCCACGATGGCGAGGGTCAGCGGCTGCTGGACCATGAACGCGACGACGCCGATCAGGCCGCCCAGCGCGAGGGATCCGGTGTCACCCATGAAAACCTCCGCCGGATGGGAGTTGTACCAGAGAAAGGCCATGCCCGCCCCCACCAGCGCCCCGCAGACCACCGCCAGCTCACCCGTGCCTGGAACGTAGCTGATCAACAGGTAGTCCGCGATGCGGGCGTTGCCAGCCGCGTAGGCCATGATCCCATACACCAGGGCGACGGTGATCGTGCAGCCGATGGCCAGTCCGTCCAGGCCGTCGGTGAGGTTGATCGCGTTCGAGAAACCCACCACCCAGAAGAACATGAGAACGAGGAGCGCCGCCACCGGCAGCCCGACGAGGACCGGAACCTTCAGGAAGGGAACCCAGAGCTCCCGGATCTTCTGGGCACTCAGCGGATCGCGCACGAGAACCAGGAGGGCGATCGCGGTGACCACGGTCTGCCAGATGAGCTTTTCACGCGAGGAGATCCCGTCGCGGTTCTTTTTGACCACCTTGAGGTAGTCGTCCCGGAACCCGACCGCCGTGAGCGCCGCGTAGACAAAAAGGGCCACGAGCACCCAGACGTTGGGCACGGCCCAGAGCAGCGTGCTCACCGCGACTGCAACGAAGATCATCAGCCCGCCCATCGTCGGCGTGTTCTTCTTGTCAAACTTGTGGGCGAGATCGCCCGTGCGGTCGTCATCGTAGTGCTGGCCAAACTTCAACCGCTTCAGCCGGCGGATCATCCATGGTCCGATGATGAAGCCGATCACCAGCGCGGTCATCGCCGCCAGCAGGGTGCGCAGGGTGATGAATCGCAGCAGACGCAGCGGTCCAAAGGTTGCTTCGTAATCGGCCAGGTAGCTGAGCATGACGGTCAGTGGGGTGTGATCCCGAGGGCGCGCTCCAGCGCGTGCTTGCGGCTCCCCTTCACAAACACCGAGCCGCGGAACGCCGCCACCCGTGCCGCAATCGGTTCAATCGAATTCGAAACGGTGAATTGCTCGGGCCGCATCCCGCTCTCGACGGCACCCAGTTTGACCGCCTCGGCCTCGGCCCCGATGACCACGCACGCATCCTCGGGACGGAGTTTGAGCTGCCTGCCCAGCGCCCGGTGGAAGCGAGCCGAGTCCGGCCCGAGTTCCTCCATGCCGCCAATCACGAAAAGCCGGGGACTTTCCAGCGGTGTGATGCGGTAAAAGTTCGCGAGGGCGTCCGCCATCGAGGCGGGGTTGGCGTTGTAACAGTCGAGGTACACCAGGCGATCGCCTTCGCGGCGCAATTCTCCCCGCATGGCCGCCGGCCGCCAGGCCGCCAGACGGGCGCGAACCGTGTCGATCGGAACTCCCAGTTTGAGGGCGGTGCAGACCGCCAGCACCGCGTTCTGCGCCATGCCATCCGAAACCCGCTCCAGGGTGAACATGCGCGGCGGCGGCGGGCCATAGGCCAGCGAAAGGGCCGTGGTCTCCTGGCGGTGGGAAGTCGCAAAATAGGCGCTCTCCGGCGCGGGCACGTCGGGACGGATCACTTCCGCGGGCTCCACCAAAAATGTACGCGTCTCCAGGGTGCGGAACGCGGCAAACTCCAGAAGCCGCTTGGGCAGAATGGCCAGCCGTGCCGCGCGGGCGAGCAGCGACTTTTCCCGCGCCACCCCCTCGACGGTGCCGAGCGCCTCCAAATGCGCCGGGGCCACGAGGGTGACCAAAGCGACGTCGGGTTCGATCATCGCCGCCAGGGTTGCCATCTCCCCTGGCTCGCTGATGCCCGCTTCAATCACGGCATAGGCATGCTGTTCCGGATCGATTCGCGTCAGCGTCAGCGGCACACCGAGGGTGTTGTTCAGGTTGCCCTCGGTCGCCAAGACCCGTGTCTCCGTGCCCAGCAACGTCGCCACGAGGTTTTTCGTCGAGGTCTTTCCGGCGCTGCCGGTGATGGCGATGACCGGACCGCGAAACGACCGCCGGTGATCGCGGGCAATCGTCTGAAAGGCCTTCAGCGTGTCTGCCACCACCAACTGGGGAAGCGGGCAGGATGAACTGGGTCGCGACACCAACGCTGCCGACGCTCCCGCCGCGAGCGCCTCACCGAGAAAGTCATGTCCGTCCCGCTTCTCCGTCCGCAGGGCCACAAACACCTGGCCCGCCGACAGCTTGCGGGTGTCCTGGGAGAATCCCGTCAGCCGGTCCGACGGTTGCGTCGTCCAGGTTCCGCCCGTGGCACGGACGAGGAATTCGGAGGTGAAGGTGGGCATGAGGCGACGGCTAGCGCAGGGACTTGATGCCAATCAGTTCGCGCGCGACCTGGCGGTCGTCGAAGGGAATCACGGTATCCGAAAACTCCTGATAGCTCTCGTGCCCCTTGCCGGCGATGAGCACGCAGTCCCCGGGCTTGGCCATGTCGAGGGCGAGGCTGATGGCGCGGCGGCGATCATCAATCCAGGCGATCCGGTCCGGCGCCGACACCCCGGGCTTCATGTCTGCGAAGATCTGCTCCAGCGCCTCGCCGCGAGGATTGTCCGCCGTGGCAAAACAAAAGTCCGCGTGCTCCTGGACCGCCCGCATCATCAGGGGACGCTTGCTGCGGTCGCGGTTGCCGCCGCAGCCGAAGACCACCAGCAGACGGCCCGGGGTGATGGCCCGCAACATGCCCAGCGCGTTGCGCAAGGCGTCGTCGGTGTGGGCGTAATCGACCAGCACATTGAACGCCTGGCCCTCATCGATCCGCTCCATGCGACCGGCCACGCCGCGGAAGGTGCTGACTTTGGCGAGAAACAGCCGCGGGTCACGACCCATGCCCCAGAGCGTGGCGATGGCCGCCAGAAGATTGCTGACATTGTAGCGGCCGATCAGCGGCGACTCGACGATCAGGCTGCCATCGGGCCAGACGAGACGGAAACGGGTATTCTTGAAGTTCAGCACCACCGCCTCCGCCCGCACCTGGGCCGCCGGGTGCTCACCATAGGTCACGATTCGAACGTGGTCGGGCACCTTTGCCACCAGCGCCTCGCCCCGGGGATCGTCCAGATTGATCGTCGCCACCTTGGGCATCACCCCGGTGCCACCGGCAAACAGTCGGGACTTGACCTCGAAATACTGCTCCATGTCCCGATGGTAGTCGAGGTGGTCGCGCGTCAGATTGGTGAAGACCACCGCTCCGAACTGCAATCCCAGCACCCGCTTCTGGTCGATGCCATGGGAGCTGACCTCCATCACCGCCTCGCGGCACCCTGCATCCCGCATCTGGGCCAGCATGCCAAAGATGTCGAGGGACTCTGGCGTCGTCTTGAACGAGGGAACCGTCCGGGCTCCGAGGTCGTAGTTGATGGTGCCGAGAAGGCCCACTCGACGCTCATCCTCCAGCAGATGCTTGATCAGGTGGGTCACCGTCGTCTTGCCGTTGGTTCCCGTCACCCCGACAATGTCCAGGTCCCGATCCGGAAACTTGTAGTAGCGCTGGGCCATCCGCGCGAGCGCGACCCGTGGATCCGCAACCTGAATGAAGGTGACCCTGGACGGGGTGGTCGTCGGAATCCGCGAGGTGATCACCGCAACCGCGCCCCGGTTGACCGCCTCGTCAACATAGTGGGCGCCATCCGAACGCAGGCCCGCGAGCGCAAAAAACACCTGTCCCGGCACCACCCGCCGGCTGTCCATCACCAGACCGGAGATGGGCCGGTCGAGGGGACCGCGGATTGCCGCGATTTCAGACTCGGGAAGCAGGTCGGAGAGTTTGGGAGCCATGGAGAAAACCCGCCGGGACACCGCCGATTCGCGGCGGGCGCGGCCAGCGGCGACAGGCACGCGCGGTTGAAACGCATGGACGAGAACGGGGTTGTGGGTGAGATAGCCGATCACGGGCGGATGCCTTCGAGGGCGAAGAGGGGCCGGCCTGGGACCGGACCCGTGGGTTTGATGTCGAGGTACTGGATCAAATGCTCGGCAATGCGCTTGAAGCCGGGCGCGGCCACCGTGCCGCCGTAGCCGGTGCCGCCCGCCGGCGAGCGACCGTCGTCGACGATGACCGAAATCACAACCTCGGGCCGGCTGGCGGGGAAGAAACCGACGAATGAGGCGATGTGGTGCTGATTCGAATACTGACCATTGACCAGCTTCTGCGAGGTGCCGGTCTTGGCCGCGATCTCGTATCCCGGAATGCCCGCCTCGGGGGCGGTGCCCTCGCCCGGAATGGTCACCCGACTGAGCATGCCCGCCAGCGTCCGGGCCGTCTCCTGCGAAACGACCCGCCGGCGGGTCAGCTTGCCGAACCGATAGAGGGCCTCACCCTGCTCGTTGCGAATCTCCTTCACAATCTGGGGACGCAGCAGTTCCCCGCCACTCGCGATCACCCCCATGGCAAAGTGGATCTGCAGCGGCGTCGCCGCCACCGTGTGCCCCATCGGAATGCGGGTGATGTCCGATCCGCTCCACTTGGAGTAGTGCGCGAAGAGCCCGGGCGACTCCGGGTAGATCGAAGGAAAGCCGGTGTATTCGCCAAACCCGAACGCCTTGGCGTACTCGTAGAGCCGCTTCTCACCCAGCAGCATGCCCAGCTGCGCCGCGCCTTTGTTGGATGAACGGGAGATGATCTCCGTGACCGTCAGCGGGTGGGTGAAATGGTGATCCTCCCGCGGCAGGTCGCGCGAACGTCCCAGGTAGTCAATGCGCTCAAGCGTGCAATCAAAGGTGTCACTCGGCTTGACCAGTCCCTCCTGCAGCGCGCCCGAAGAGGCGACAATCTTGAACGTGGAGCCGGGCTCGAGGATGTCCGCAACCGCGACGTTGCGCATGCGATTCAACTCGTTGGGTGAAACGCTGCCGTAGGCGTTGAGATTGAACGTGGGCGCATTGGCCATGGCCAGGATGAAGCCGGTTCGGGCATCGCTCACGATGATGGTCGCCTTCGTCGGGGAGAAGGTGCTCATGATCCGCGCGAGTTCCGCCTCGACGCGGTGCTGAATGACGGAGTCGATCGACAACACCACGTCGTAGCCGCGGCTGGGCGCGACTTCACGGGCGCGAAACTGCGCGAGCTCCTGGCGCTTGCCGTCCTTCTCCGACTCGCGCCAGCCGTCCTGGCCGCGAAGATAGAAGTCCGCCCAGCGCTCGATTCCCTGAACCGGGATGCCTTCCTTGTTGACGTAGCCGATGACGTGCGCCGCCAGTTCGTTGTTCGGATAGGCGCGGGTGTAGACTCGCGGCGGAGCGTACACACCCTTGATGCCGAGTTTGACGATCTGCTCGTAGACCGCCTCATCGAGTCCGTCACTCAACTTGACCCATTGGATCTTCCGCTCGGTCGGCGATGCGCGGTTCTCGCTTTCGTCGGGACCATCGAGATCGATGACGAAGTCGTTTTCTTTCGCGGGTGCGGCCGGTGTCACCATCCGGGTCTTGGTCCGGAAGATCACCTCGAGCTCACGCGGCGGAACTCCAATCAGCCGGGCCAGTTCGGGCCACTTGGCTTCATCCTCGGGACGCAACATCTGCGGATCGACGCCAAGGGCGATGAGTGAACGGGACGTCGCGAGGAACTTGCCACGACCGTCGAGAATGTCGCCCCGCCTCGCCGGCTCGACCACAATCTGACGACGGACCTTGTCGATGAACGTGACCAGCCGCTCGCGATCAATGACGTGCAGGTGCACGAGGCGCGCGCCAATGCCCCCAAAGGCGGCGACGACGGTCGCGACCAGGAGGACGATGCGATAGTTGGAGCCAAAGCCTCGCGCCATGTCGGGGTCTCTCAGCGCCTCACCGGCGAACCGGAAGGAAACACGACCGGAGCGGCCACCAGCCCGGCTCGATCAGTGAACGCCTCACGGTTGCGCAGCGCCGCCAGGCGGCGCTCCGGCGATCCGGCCATGCGGCCCACCTGGGTTTCCACGGTAGGCAGCAGTCCGAGCTTCCACTCGGCATTGCGACGCGTCAGCGCTTCGAGCGATTCTTCGGCCGCCACCTGGATCGTGGTCTCGGCCAGGCTGCGCTCAGCCTCGGCAATCCGGGCCTGCATCTGGCGGGTGGAGTTGGCGGTAACGGAAATCTGGTGACGCATCCAGACGGTGCCGAGACCGACGGAGCCGCTCAGACAGATCATCACGAGGGTGTAGACCAGCAGCTGGTTCACAAACGCGTGGGTGTCGGACTTGTTCATGGTCATTCTCCTGGGATCAGAGTTTGCGCAGGGCCCGCAATTTGGCGGAGCGGCTGCGGGGATTGAGCGCGATCTCCTCCTCGCCGGGCACTATCGGCCGGCGGGTCAGAGGCTCGGCGCGTTTGACGCGCAGGTCCTGCGGGCGGGAGTCGTTTTCGCTCTCAGGCTGCCCGCAGAGGTGGCGGAAATACTGCTTCACCGGTCGATCCTCGAGCGAGTGAAAGGCAATGACGGCGAGCACGCCCCCGGGCGCGAGCTTGGCGAACGCCACCGGCAGCGCGCGCTCCAGCGCGCCCAACTCGTCGTTCACCGCAATGCGGATGCCCTGGAAGGTGCGCGTCGCCGGGTGGATGCGGGAGGCATGCCGGTCACGGGGCGGAATCGACTCCGCAATCAGTTCCGCCAGGGTCGAGGTGCGCTGCAGCAGTCCGGAGCCGCGCGCCGCGAAAAGCGCACGGACCACCCGCCGCCAGTTCGACTCTTCACCGAAATCGCGCACGGCTCGGACCAGCATCGCCTCCGTCGCCGTCTCGAGCCAGAGGGACGCCGGCACCCCGGCGCGAGGGTCCATGCGCATGTCCGCCGGCGCGTCGGAACGAAAGGAGAATCCGCGGGCGACGTCATCCAGCTGATACGAGGACACCCCAAGGTCAAACAGCACACCATCGAACCCCTCGCCCGGCACGTCCGCCAGCCGGCCAAAATCCTGGTCGACGAGCTGGAAGCAGCCGGGGTATCGCTCCACCAAGGGCAGCGAACGCTCGCGCGCCGCCGGATCCCGGTCCAGCGCCACCACACACACGCCCTGGGCCGCCTCGAGCAGGGCCGTGGTATGGCCTCCCCCGCCAAAGGTGCAGTCGAGGTAGCGGCCGCCCGGCTTCGGGGAAAGCAAGGTGAGTGTCTCCCGCAACAGGACCGAGTGATGTCCGATGGCCATGGCGCCGTGGACCAAATCAGGCAGCGGGGCGTGCATCGTCGCGCCGTTCCGGATCGGGGTTGAAGGTGTCGTCGATCACATCGGCAAACGCCGACGCGGCGCGCCGTGTTGTGCCGGGCAGACCGGATACAGGACGCAGCGTCAGGCTGGCCCTCAATCGGGGGGAAACCTGCGCCGTGGAGAGACGCCGCTCGGGTCGCGCCGAGGTCAGGACCAGGAGACGCGTCGGTGTGGTGGAAGAAACGGAAGGCATTTCAGATTCCCAGACGGCGCATCAAATCGCCGTAGTTCTCGCCCGACGTGCGCTGCTCGACCTTCGCCCAACGTTCCTGGCTGTAGAGGCTGAACTTGGTCAGCGACCCCACCAGCACGGCCTCTTTCTCGACGCCCGCAAACGCAAGCAACTCGGGGTTGAGCATGATGCGTCCCTGCTTGTCGAAGCTCAGCGCCTGCGTCCTTGAAAAAAACCGGGCGGCGAAGTCCTGCCCGGGCCCATCAGAAAGAGGCACTTGCGCAAACTTGGCGTGCAGCTTCTCCACTTCGGCCGGCGGCAAAATCGCGATGTAACCATCCGGATGCGGGGTCGCGAGAAAGGTCTCTCCCTCGGCGTGCGCGGCTCTCCATGACGACGGAATCGTAATGCGATTCTTGTCGTCCAAGGCATGCCGGAAGAGCCCGGTGTAGGATGCTTTGCCAAGGGTCGTCATGAAAGGGACGGAAAAGTCCCCCAAAGTACCCCATTTCAACCCATTTTTTCCCACCAAGGTCAAGGCAAGAGCCCGGTTTCCGCCCGGAATTTGCCAACAGGTTATTCACAAGTCCCGCGAAGCGGGCCCGCGTTCATTTCGCACCCTGTCAAGTTATCGCTATTTTATGTCATTAGATGATATTGATCATAGGTCCCGCTTTCTTCGGTCGCAGCTCCACCTATTGCATTTCAACTACATTACCATCTGCGGCTCCATGGCCCGCGGCCAAGCCATTCCCGCCGCTCCGCCGCGTCCTCCCTCTGGTTTTCGCACCTTTGCGCCTTCGCGCTTAACTCCATCTTCAGCTGTGAGTCGGTCCCCACGTTTCTGTCTTTTCCCCCGCGCAACGCGCGCCCACGCGCCCGCTTGCCCCTTCGAGTTACGTCCTCCACGGTGCCCGCGTGTCAGGACACCTCCTCTCTTCCCGACGCATCCTGATTGTCGATGATGTCCCTGCCTTCTGCCAAGAACTGCGGGCCATCCTCAAACCGCAGGGCGCAACCGCGATCCTCTGCGGCAGTCCGTTGCGGGCGTTGCGGCTGCTGAGGCAGCAGTCCTTCGACCTGCTCATCACCACGCTGGTGATGAAAGAGCTCGGCGGCTTCGAGCTCATCCGCCGCCTTCGCGGTCAGGGCAGCCGGATCCCCATCGTCATGATCACGGGCTACGGCAACGAGAAGACCGCGATCGAGGCGACGCGTCTCGGGGTTTCAGATTATCTGGAAAAACCGGTGGTGCCGGAGGAGTTGCTCGCCCGTCTGGGAAAACTGATGGCGCCCGCGCCCATCACCCCGGCCCAGTCATCCTCGCCGCGGGAGGGCATGATCTCCGAGGACCCGGCGATGAAGGCCATCTTCGATACCGTGGAAGCCGTGGCCCGCAGCGACAGCCGGGTGCTGATCCTGGGAGAAACCGGCACAGGCAAGCAGCTCATCGCCCAAGCCCTGCACGCCCACAGTCCGCGCCACCACGAACCGTTTGTTGAAATCAACTGTGCGGCGATTCCGGAAAATCTTCTGGAGAGCGAGCTTTTTGGTCACGATCCCGGCGCCTTCACCGGAGCCACTGGCCGTCGCATCGGCCGCTTCGAGGAGGCCGGCTCGGGCACGCTCTTCCTCGACGAAATCGGGGAGATGAGTTTTGCCCTGCAATCCAAACTGTTGCGGGTCCTCCAGGGAGGAAAGTTCAACCGCGTCGGTGGAAACGAAACCCTCCAGTCCCAGGCCCGGGTCATTGCCGCGACCAATCGCGACCTGCAGAAGGACGTCGAAACCGGCCGCTTTCGGTCCGATCTCTTTTATCGGCTGCATGTCATTTCCCTGACCCTCCCGCCGTTGCGCAAGCGTACGGTCGACATCCCCTTGTTGGCCGACTTCTTCCTTCGTCGCTACCGGCGTGACCGCAGCCTGCCCCAAGGCTTCACCCCCGAGGCGCTCTCACACCTGGAGCGCTACGGCTGGCCCGGCAATGTCCGCGAACTCGAACACCTGGTTGAACGATTCGCCGTCCTGCACACCTCGGCCTGGATTGAGGCCTCGGATTTGCCGGAACGCATCCGCCGCGAGTCACAGGAAGCGGAACGGGCCGCGCCGCCCGTTCCCCGCGGCACCTTCCAGCAGGCGCGAGCCGCCTTCGAGCGAGCGTACGTTGAGGAAACCCTCCGTCTCGCCCGCGGCAACATGGCCGCGGCCGCACGTCTCGCCGCACTCGATCGTTCCCGGTACTTCCGGCTGGTGCGCAAGCACGGGCTCGACCCACGCCGGTTCATGCCGTGAGCCGCAAGGTGCTTCCCTCGTTGGCACAGCCTGATTGTATCCGTTCTGTTCTGTGCCCTGCCGTGACTCAAACGCGACGCTTGAGATTCATTTTCCCCTTTCCCTCTTCTCCGGCCTTCGCGCCTTAGCCTCTTCGCGCTTGATTCCCTCCGCCTCGGCCACCTTTGACGCCACGGCGCGCACGGACACAAAAAAGGCGCGCCGACCCATGGCGGCGCGCCGAATCATCATCATCAAAAAAGAGGATCAGGCCTTCCGGCGGCGGATCAGCACCATCATGCCACCCAGCGCGAACGCCGACAGGGCCAGCGTGGAACCGGCGTCGGGAACTCCGTAGTAGGCGATCTGGCTCTGGCGGTCGCCGGTGCCATTGCTGTTCGACCAGACATTCATCACCCGCACACCATAAGCACCATTGGCATTGTTGAGAAGGGAGCCGCCGAGGATACTGGTGGCGTAGGCGACAAACTGGTTCGCCACGCCGTTGGATTCATTTTCCAAATACCAAAACGCCTGCTGCAATCCCGTCGCGCCACCCCAGGCCGCATAGTTTGAACCGAACGCCCCCGTGGCATAGTTGTTCATCAGGAGCGCGGAGCCGAGGGAGATCGGATCGTTCTGATTCTGCACCACGTTCGACCAGCTGTAGTAGTAGGTCGTGCCCAGGGACATCGTGACGGTCGATTCGAGACAGAAGGTCCTGAAGTTTCCTTCAAACTGCGTCGCTGCATTGAAGGCTCCACCGCCCAGGCCGCCGCTCGAATCTCCCGCGATGCGCGTCAGGGACACGGTGGGCAGCGCGAGCAGGCTCGAGGCGCCAAGGGAGAATACGGTGAGGAGGGTGAGAATCGATTTTCTCATGTCGGTAGGAAGTTGAAACAAAGGAGGTTTACGAACGCCTCCTCTATTAGCGCCGCGCATGCCACGCTTCGTGACGAAGAAACCAAGTCAGACCCTATATTTCATATATAGCTCTTAATCCGAATCTAGCATACGCATCAGTACAATTACCGGCGCGTAGCACTACCGGAGCGAAACTACGCAATTTACCTCCGCCACCGACCTGTGAGTCTGTAAAGGCTGCCGACGAACATTCGGATTCTCTTACATCCAAATCGAGGCGGAGGATCTATTGGGTGGCTGAAGCAGCCGGCGAGAACGCCAGGAGCACAGGGGATTTCCTCGATCTCCAGACGTGCGAATCACGTCGCGGGCGAGGCTGGTGACCCTGGTTTTTTCGGGCTCCCACTCTGTGCTCCCGGTCTTCTCTGGATTGAGTCTGCCGAACTGGAGGAAAAAGATCAACTCTGCCGCGGGGAACCACGGACGACCTTCATGAAGCGGTGGTTAATGGGACGCCGCTGATCCGCGGTCAAGGGGGGAAGATCGGGCAGCGCGTCCACCCTCACTTCGGCGAGGTGGGCCCGGGCGAGCGCCCGCAGATTGTCCCACCGTTCGGCGAGGAAGAGGGCCTGGTCCCGGCGCTCACGGTCGCGATCGCGATCCGCGTCCCGAGTCGCAGCTAGGGACCCGGCGTCGCGCCCGGGAGGCGAGGACCGCGAATGCACGCGGTTGCGCTCCCCCTGAGCCGGTTTGGGATCCCCGCCCGGGACCGTTGCGGCCGTGGTGGATTCGACCCGGATTGGCGGCGCCCCCGCGATCTGGCGGAGCAGCGAACGCCACTCCGTCAGCAGCCGGTCGATATCGCCGCGTCCGGCCGTTTCCTGGGCGTCGACCAGAACGCGGAGCCGTTCGCCCTCGACGCGCGCCTTGACCACATCGGATCCGCCATAGCCGTACTGGGGAGGGACTCCATGGTCGAGGTAGCCGTCGATCGATTGGCGGTTGTAGGCCTTTTCGCAGACCGCGGCCAGCCGTCCGATGAGCCGGGGATTGGTACCGGCGAAACGGTCGCCAGAAAACAGGTTGGCCAGGTCGAAGATGATGCTATCGAGTGGATACCGACGATCCTCGAGTGCGGCGGCGATGGCCAGTCCCTCCGGACCGAGAAACGCCGCCACGATCTGTCCGCGGACCGTCAGCATGAGGTCGCGGTCGAGCACCCCCGTCCGCTGCAATTGCCAGACCAGGGTTGGCTGCGGGGAAAGGGCGAGGCACTCCGGCCGGAGCACGCAGTGCGCGCAGGCGGGGTTCGGGTTCTTTTCGCGGCGCACCAGCCGGGCGCGCCCTGTATCGGTTCTTTGGCCACACGGAACACGCCCGGCCCCCAGCGTGGAGGTCTGTTCCACCCCGAGCAGCAAGGGGGTTTCGGTGAAGAATCGATGGGCCGACTCGGCCGCAACCGCCCCGGCGTTCCGCCCCGACCGGAGCTGCCGGAGAAAGAACGCCCAGGGCAGCGGCGCCCCGCGCTTCAGCCGCATCTGGGCCGCCCGCCGCAGCCGCGGCGTTGAACTGCTCACCAGCACGTACCCAGTCTCGTCCAAACCCCGCCGCCCGGCCCGACCTGCCATCTGGAGGAGGTCGTGGGGGGCGATCTCATGTTCCTTCTGGTCGTAGCGGTAGCTGCCCGCGGTGATCATGACCGACCGCAGCGAAAAGTTGATCCCCGCGCTCAGGCCGAGGGTCGCCACCACCGCGCGCAGCTGCCCCGCCTTGGCCAGGGGCTCGATCACGCCGGCTCGCTGGGCGTAGGTGAGTCCGCTATGGTGGTAGGCCACCCGGGCGCGGATGAGTTTCGCCAGGGCGGAGCCGCACAGGTCCTCCTGTTCCACGGTCAAGGTCAGCGGATCCGGCTGCGGCAACTCGCGCGCGAACTGTCGCGCCAGCCGCTCGGCATCCTGTCGGTGCGGGGCGAACACCAGGACCGGTCCGAGGCCCTCGCGCAAGGCGCCGGCGACGCGCCGCGACCAGAACCCCTCGATCGTGCGGGGCAAACCGTGAATCAAGTCATCCGCCTCCACCTCCTCGAGAGGCACCGGACGCTGCTTGGTCTGGATCACCACCACCTGCCGCCCCTGGCGCCGCAGCCACTGCGCCACATCGTCCGGATTTCCAACGGCTCCCGACAAAAGCAGGAGCTGCAGGCCCTTGGCCACCGAAAGCAGCACACCTTCGTAATGCGCCCCGCGATGGGGATCGGCCAGCCACTGGTACTCGTCCACCACGAGAATCCTGAATGGCGCCCCTTCTCCTGGATCCTCCCCCACCCGATTCTGCACCGCCTCCAGCGTCGCGACCACGAGGGGCGCGCCGGGGTCGACCGTGACATCGCCGGTGGTGATTCCGGCACGCCAGCCCCGGGTGCGCCACTCGGCGAACTTGTCATTGGCCAGCGCCCGGGTAGGCACCGTGAAGAGGGCCCGTTTCGAGAAATTGGTTTGTTCCGCCCACCGCTCAAAGACATAGGTCTTGCCGGCCCCCGTCGGGGCATCGACGATCACATCTTTGCCGGCACGAAGGGCTTGAATTGCCTCCGCCTGCCAGCGATCGGGGAGCACGAGCTGCTGAAGGCTGGAGAGTTCCTCGAGACGCATCCAGCCCACGGTAGGGGCGTGCCCCGTTCCGTCAACGCACCAGGGCCGATGGCGCGCCAAACCGGCAGCCCGACTGCGAAGGGCCCCTCCCGGCACGAACGGCGTTCAGCCTTCCGCCACGGCCGACGTTTTCCATTCGATTCAGACGCAAAGCCTGCTCAACCTCTCCGGTTTCGTCGCACGTACACCTCCATGCAAAAAACCTTGCTTGTCACCGGATCGTCCGGGCTGATCGGTTCTGAAGTCTGCAGTTACTTTACGCACGACCTCGGCTACCGGGTCCACGGCGTCGACAACAACCAGCGCGCGGTGTTTTTTGGTCCCCAGGGCGACACCCGCTGGAATCAAACCCGCCTCACCCGCGAGTTGCCAGGTTATGTCCACCATGAACTGGACATTCGGGATCGCGCCGGGGTGCTGGCGCTGTTGCGCGAGATTCGGCCCTCGGCGGTGGTCCACACCGCCGCGCAGCCGTCGCACGACCGGGCTGCGGCGATTCCGTTCGACGATTTCGACACCAACGCGGTCGGCACGCTGAACCTGCTCGAGGCAGCGCGCCAGGCATGCCCGGAATCCCCCTTCGTGCACATGAGCACGAACAAAGTTTACGGTGACGCCCCCAACCGCGTCGCCCTCCGCGAACTGCCAACGCGGTGGGATTTTGCCGATCCGGACTACGCGGATGGCATTCCTGAATCCTTCTCGATCGACCAGTCCAAACACTCGCTGTTCGGTGCGTCCAAGGTGGCCGCCGACGTGATGGTGCAGGAATACGGCCGCTATTTCGGCCTGCCCACCTGCTGCCTGCGCGGGGGCTGCCTGACCGGCCCCAACCACACCGGCGTTGAACTGCACGGATTTCTCTCGTACCTAGTCAGGTGCAACCTCGAGGGCAAGTCGTATACGGTTTTTGGGTACAAGGGGAAGCAGGTGCGCGACAACATCCACTCCCTCGATGTCGCGCGCTTCATGGCGGCGTTCGTCGCGGCTCCCCGCCCCGGCGAGGTCTACAACCTGGGCGGCGGCAAGGCCAACAGCACCTCGATCCTCGAGGCGTTCCGCACGGTGGAGATTTTCACCGGCAAACCGCAGGTCTACACCTATTCGGACCAGAACCGGATCGGGGACCACATCTGCTACTACTCGGATCTACGCAAGATGCGCGCCCACTACCCGCAGTGGGATATCACCCAGTCCCTCGACGAGACCATCCGCCAGATCGTGGAGAGCTGGAAGAAGAGGAAGCGTGAAGAGTGAAGTTCGAAGAGTGAAAGAGGATCGGTTTCGGAACCTTTCTTCCTTCATTCTTATCCCTTCATCGCCCCCTTTCGCACTTCACTCTTCGCCCTTCACTCTTCCGCCAGGATGCCTCCGCTCACTCTGTTTTCCGTCGTCATTCCCGCCCGGGATGAAGAGGGCTCCTTGCCCGAGACCCTCCGCGATCTGCATCGCGTCTTTCAAGACGCCCGCATCCCCCATGAGATCGTGGTGGTGGACGATGGGTCGAAGGACCGCACCTGGCAGGTGCTGCAGGAGCTGAAACAGGGCGACGTGCCCTCCCTCGCCCCGGTCCAGAATCCCGGACCGCATGGATTCGGACGGGCCATCGTCTACGGGTTGAACGCCAGCCGGGGGGATGCGGTGGTGATCATGATGGCCGACGCCTCCGATGCACCGGAGGATGCGGTGCGCTACTGGCAGCTGCTGCAGGAGGGCCACGAGTGCGTCTTCGGCAGCCGGTTCATCAAGGGGGGACGGGTGCACGACTACCCGCGGTTCAAGCTACTCGTCAACCGCATGGCCAACCTGTTCATCAAGGGACTCTTCGCAATACCACTGAACGACACCACCAACGCGTTCAAGGCGTACCGGCGCACGGTGATCGACGGCTGCCGTCCGTATCTGTCGCCCCACTTCAATCTCACCGTCGAGATTCCGCTCAAGGCCATTGTCCGCGGATACACCTGGACGACGATGCCGATCTCCTGGAAGAACCGGAAGCACGGCGTCGCGAAACTGAAGATCAAGGAAATGGGCAGCCGCTACTTCTTCATCTGCATGTACGTCTGGCTGGAGAAGTACTTCAGCCGCGGAGACTATCGAAAACGGTAGAAGTTCGTTTCGATCGCGTCTTGGCGGCCCCATCCCACACCGGCGGACTTCGCCTTCCCTCCCCCTTCGTGGGATTCGCGGCGCACCGCGCTGCCTACGGCAGCGATCGTCCGGGGCGCCCCCTGAGAACGGCCGCGAACGCGGCCGCTGAACTGATCAACGACGGCGACGCAGGGCGCCGAGTGCGATCAAGCCAACTCCGAGCAGCGCCGCCGTCGACGCCGCGTCAGGAACATTCGTCGCCACGGCCGAGAAGGTGCCATACCAGCGATCCTGACGAAGCAGGCCCGTGCCCACCTTCGAGTCGACATTCCAGTTTACCACCGTCGTGCCCACCACGTAGGAACCGGAGAAGTCGAGGTCACCCGTGTCCTGAACGTAGTTGTAGCTGCCGCTCGAGGGATTGCTGGAAAACTGCTCCTGATTGCCCTGAACGATCAGAACCCGATCCTGGAAGAAAAACGTGAGACTTGTTCCAGGGAACAAGGTCATGGTGTAGGTCTCGGTCGTGCCACCCGGGGTCAGCAGGTAATCGCGGACATCAAACGTCAGGTTCAGCTGCGTCGAGGTTTCCAGATTGGTGATGATCGTGGCTCGGGCCGACGACATCAGACCGACCAGGGCAAGGGTGAAAAGGGCAAGGGTTTTCATGGAGCTTAAGCGAAGCTGGCAACGACTCCCACCCTAGAAGCAAAAGAAATGCCACGAAGATCACTCTCAGCCAAGGTCGGCGTTAAATCAATCTTCATTATATTGTTACAAACTCCGCCATTCATCTGCGCCCATGGGATTTGGCGGACGTACACCGCTCAAAGCGTAAAGCCATCCGACGTCGAATCGGGATTCCCGACACTCCGGAGATCGAGGATTCTCCGGTGGAGAGGTGGTTGGGGCGTAGTTTTCCCACCTCTAAACCCCATTTTCACACTTCCTTGGCGAGACGCTCCTTGGTATGACCTCTTCCCGGTCGATACACCCTAGGACAACTTCCTAGTGAAGGGATCCGCACCGGATCTCACCTACCTTGGACCCTCTTACTGTCATGCAGACCCGTTACGCCTCATTCTCGTTGGTTACGTTTTCCCGAAGCACCCTCGGCGCTGCGCTCGCTGCCTGCGCCCTGTTGCTTGCCGTCAGCGGCTGCCAGGCTCCCGTCACCGCAATCCCGGAAGGACAGGCCACCACGCTGGCCGACGCGCTGAAATTGCGTGAGGGTGATGTGATCCGCATCGCCTTCCCAGGGACGCCAAGTCTCGACACGACGCAGACGATCCGTCGCGACGGCCGTGTCACCCTCTCCATGCTCGGTGAGCTGCGGGTGGTGGGCCTGAGCCCGCTGGAGCTAGAGAAGCTCCTGATGGAGAAGTACGCTTCACAGCTGGTCTCCAAGGAAGTCAGCGTATCGGTGGTGTCCTCCACCTACTCGGTCTATGTCACCGGCGCCGTGCTCAGTCAGGGCGAAGTCAAGTCCGACAAACCCCTCACCGTCCTCGAAGCAATCATGAAGGGCGGCGGATTCGACTTCGCCCGCGCCAATACCCGGGCGGTCTCGATCGTCCGCAGTGAAGACGGCAAGAACACCAAGTACACCGTGGATCTCCAGAAGATCCTCGACGGCCAGCAGAGCGAACCCTTCTACCTGCTTCCCGGTGACGTGGTCTATGTCCCGGTGAAATTCCGCTGGTTCTAATCACCCTAGTTTCAACTCATTACAAAAGCCACGGGCCCGACGGCCCGTGGCTTTTTTGCGCCCTCGGACCACGGCTCTCGATCCCGAACCACCCCTCGCACGGCGCCCGCGGGCAGCAAACCGTCGAACCACTTTACAGTTTAGCGGAATTTCCTCAGCGCCCCCAAGTGATCGTTCGGGGTGCTTGAGCGCCTATCCCTTTCAGCCTGAACTTATTCCAGGTTCAGTACGGAAAATATTCGCACGCCAAATCGTTGGCACAGTAGTTGCATTCTGCACGACGCCTCCACGCTTCATTCGTCGGTCACCGTTCAAACCGACGTCATTTTTGCACCGCAGCACGGCTCCGGTGCTCTTTCCCTCCTTAAATTTGCACCCGTGCAGAAAGGAGGCGGAAGTCCTGTCGTACCCCTTTACAGTCATCTCCCGGCAGGGGGCGAGAGGCATGAATCTCATTCATGCGAAACCTTGTCGCGTGTTAATCTCTCCGCCACAGCGAGAACAGCACCCCCCAGGGGTGTTTACGTCACCGCAAACAGATTTCCTCAAATCCTTTTCAAAAATGATTTGTCACCGGAGCGGGAGGATTGTCGAAATCGCTTACACCCAGGGTGTTCCCCCTATATGCAATGATCTGGAAGGAAGCCATTTTGCTTTACATCCAAACCATTTAGCTCCAAGTTTTTACCACGGCATTAGGCGTTCACCCCAGGGTCGAAAAAACCCCGTGGCATGACGGATGCTAAAGAAGCCACACATGAGCCTACGTAACTTTACACACCCAGCGGTTTTCGCTAGTCTTGCGTTGGGGATCGTAGCCGCCCTTCCCGCCTTTGCCGATCCGATCGATCCGACGACCGACACCAGCTCCACCACCCGCCGCACCCGCGTGGTCCAGACACCCGCCCCGGTGGTGACGACACCGGTGGTGAACACCCCGCCGCCGACCCCGACGGTGACCAATCCCACGCCCACGGGAGGCACCACCACGCCCCCGCCGGCTAATGTGCCGACGGGTCCGATTTTCCTCGGTTCGGCGACGGACCTCGCGCAGCAGCCGACCTTGTCGAGTGTCTTTTCCCGACTGAACAGCCAGATTGACCTCTATAACGCGAGCGCAGCCAACGATCTTCCGGACGCCGACCTGGGAGGGGCCCGCCAAGTGGTTCCGGTGGTTGCGCCGGTGGTGACCCAGCCGGTGGTCACCACGCCTCCTCCTGTCGTAGAACCCCAGACGCAAACCTCGTCGGATGGAACCACCCGGCGCACACGGGTCGTCAGCACGCCCCCCGTCATCATTCCGCCGCCGGCGCCCACGACTCCGTCGATCACCGAGATCACCGTCGATATCACCGGCTGGTCCTACATCGTTCTCAAGTGGGGCGATGTGAATCACCACTACTATGTCGGTGACATGGTGGGATCCCAGACCTTCCGTGGCTCTGCTCCTCTCGCCAGCTACAGCTTCTTCCAGGCCCAGGTGATTCCGATCGCTGAGGGCGGATCAACCCTGCTGCTGCTCACCGGTGCGGTCGGCGCCCTCGCCTACCTCCGCCGCCGTCGGCGCATCGGATAACCCAATCGTCCACCTTACCACCCAAGGCGCCGTTCACCGCGGCGCCTTTTTTGTGCTCATTTCACCCCAAAACCCGTACCTGATTTAGCCACAGAGAACGCAAGGAGCGCAGGGCAAGGCAACTGACTCATTTGAGTGCTCACCCCCCTCGGCGTTGCGGGTGAGGCGCGGCGACTCTCGTTTCCCGGGACTTCTCTCTGTGCTCTCTGTGTTCTCTGCGGCTAACCCATTCACCTCAAAACCCATACCTGATTTAGCCACAAGGAACGCAAGGAGCGCAGACCAAGCCAACCGACTCATTTGAATGCTCTCCACCCTCGGCGTTGCGGGTGGGGCGCGGTTACCCTCGTTTTCCGGGACTTCTCTCTGTGCTCTTTGTGTTCTCTGTGGCTACCCAATTCACCTCAAAACCCATACCTGATTTAGCCACAAGGAACGCAAGGAGCGCAGGGCAAGGCAACCGACCCATTTGAATGCTCACCCCCTCGGCGTTGCGGGTGAGGCGCGGCTACCCTCGTTTCCCGGGACTTCTCTCTGTGCTCTCTGTGTTCTCTGTGGCTAACCCATTCACCCCAAAAACCGTACCTGATTTAGCCACAGAGAACGCAAGGAGCGCAGAGCAAGGCAACTGACTCATCGGAGTGCTCTCCACCCTCGGCGTTGCGTGCGAGGCGCGGCATCCTCTCGTTTTTCGATCCTTCTCTCTGTGCTCTTTGTGTTCTCTGTGGCTACCCCCCTGCCCCCTGACCCTGCCCTCACTGACCTCTGATCTCGGATCGTTCGGTTCCGACGGGCAAGTGGACTTCGAAGGTGGTGCCTTTGCCCTGGATACTGTCGACCACCATGCGCCCTCCGTGCGCCTCCACGATCATCTTGCTTTGGAACATGCCAATCCCGAGGCCGTTTTTCTTGGTCGTTTGGAACGGACGAAAAAGCGAGTGCGAGAGGAAGGCCGGACTCATGCCACAGCCGTTGTCCTTGACCGAAATGACCACGCCTCCGTCGCGCTCCACCAGCCCGACCACCACTTTTCCCGGACGGGAAGTTCCTTCCAAGGTCGCATCGCGCGCATTGAGAATCAAATTGGTCACCACCGTGAGCAACTGGTCGGGATCCGCCTGCACCTTCGGCACCGGTCTCCACTCCTTGATCAACTGCACATCCGGCACGACCTTCCACCCTTCCACGGCCCGCTCCATCAGCTCGAGCAGTGACGTCGGTCGGGGCTGCAGTTTCAGTTCATGGCGCAATTCACCCAGCCTCCGGATGAGCGCATTGATGTGCCCGACGGTCTTGGTGATTCCCCGCAGGGTGTCCTCGCGAAACTCCGGGTTGTCCCAATGGACCGGCAAATTGGGCAACATCAGGTTCAAGGTCGACGCGGCGTTCTTCAAATCGTGGACAAAGAAGGCCGCCATCGTCTGAAACGCCTCCAGTTCTTTGGATTGCAGGAGCTTGGCCGACAATCGAAGCGTCAGGAGATTTCCTGCCACGTGATCGGCGACGCAGCGCAGCATATCTATGTCCTGAACCCCAAACCCTCCGCCACTCACCCGGTCGCCGAGAATCAGAACCCCCAGACAGGTGCCACGACTCACGAGGGGCACGGCGACGCGCTGACCACCCAGTTCGAAGAGCCTGGGGTGACAGCGTTTTAAGGTCTCGGCCCACCGTTCCGTGGCATCGTCAAACTCCACCGGATCCGGCTGGGTCCGAAATCGGGCGAGAATCTCCTGGGTTCCTTCCCGATCTGGGGTCGCCTCCACCCATTCCGACTCGGGAAGAGCCGAGGAGGCCACGCAGCGCAGGGAATCCCCTGATTCGCCCGTCACCCACACCGACACCGACTTGGCCTGGAAAAGGTCGGCCGTTTGTCGAATCACCGCCTGACACAGCGAACGCTGATCCAACTGCTGTGCCGTACTTTCGGTAAAACTGCGCCAAGTTGCGCGATAGTCGTAAAACGGGCGCTGAAAATTGCGGCTGACGAATCGCCGCAGGTGGAGCTGCACCCGATCCGACTGCAAGGCGACCGCCAGCCCTACAATGGACAGCAAAATCAGAAAGGCGTTGATCCCAAGGGAGTTTTCGGTCCCCAACGCGGCCGCAAGTTTGGACACCAGACCCACCAACACCAGGTAGATACCGACCAGCACCAACGTCACCGAATTGCGCAGCACGGCCGGCGACGGGTAGACGTCCATCTCAAAATGGCCGGTCCGCACCAAGGTGCGGGAGATGACCAGGCACGCCGCGAGCAGCGCGCAGGCGTTTACGACCAGGAGCGCCGGATCGGCGGTCCGCAGGATCAACGCTTGGCTGCTCGTGTACACCCGCACCGTGAAAAGCAAGCCCA
>JAEUGZ010000091.1 GCA_016794725.1 Opitutaceae bacterium
TGTTCCGGAATCCGTTCGTCTGGGATGACAAGTCAGCGCGCGTGCAGGTCCAGGCCGTGCCGCCCGAGAAGCCGGACCCCCAGACGCTGGAGGATTGCCTCAAGCAACTGCCGAAGGACTGAAACTCGCCGCAACGCGGCGAGTTCGCGGACGGTTGGAAGGAGATTGGCTGGATGATTGAGGGTTCGTCCTGACGTGGATTCGACCGAACGGAACCCCGCCAGAGTGTCCGGCGGGGCCAGGGAAGGTGCGTCGGTTTCAACGAGAATTCGGTCCGAAGGCAGCGCGGCGAAGACCTTGAGTCGCTCCTGGAAGCGGGGTCGCAGAAAGTATCCATTGAACGAGAAATAGGCTCCCTTGTCCAGAAGCGCCGAGACTAACGCTGCCGGGCCGGAGTAGGCATGTAGCAGCACCCCGCGCGGAGGAAGAAGTGAGGTGGCCAGGATGGATTTCATCTCCGCCCACGCCCGCACGCAGTGGATCGAGGCGGCCCGATTGTGTTCGGCGGCGAGCGCCAGTTGGACGCGAAGCACATCGATCTGGTCCACCATCGAGGGCGGACCGGGGCTTGCGGGGTGGTTGCCGTGGAAGGTGCTGGGTGTGAGAATGGATCGATCAAGCCCCACTTCGCCCACCGCAGCGGCCGGGTCGGACTTGATCCGGTGCTTCAAGTCCCGCAGCCAGCCGTCGGACCGCTTGCCCACCTGCCAGGGGTGCAGGCCATAGCTTGGAACAACCCAGGTCAACCGGGCCGCCAGATTTGCCACGTCGTTCCAATCCGCTTCGTGCGTGCCGTTCACCACTGCACCGTCGATTCCCAACGCTGCAAGCTCGGCAAGACCGGATTCTAGCCAGGGGGCGAGCCGAGGATCCTGGAGATGGAGGTGAGCGTCGCACAGACGCATGGCGAGAGCGTCTAGTTGGGAGTAGCGGACGCGAGTTGCTTCAGCCGGATGCGCACCGCTTGAAGACCCAATCGTCGAGTGCTCGAAAGGTTTTGCGACAATCCGAGGGACTCCAGTGGATCAATACCTGACTCCAGCCGCGCTCGGGAGTCTGCTATTTCTCCGCTAAAATAGTCACACAGCAGTACGACCAGGCCCCGAACCAAAGGGGAGTCACTATCTCCCGCAAACTGGATGGACTTGGTGGTAGAGGTGCCCTTGATCCAGACTTGAGACTGGCAGCCCTGAACGCGGTTGCGTTCGTTGCGATCGGTGTTGCCGAGGGCCGGACGACGCCGGGCCCGGTCCAGGACCGCTCCCAGGCGTTCTTGCGGATCTTCGATCAGGAGCAGGTCGTTGATGAGTGAGTGGGCGGGATCGAATTCTGACACGTCCCGAGATTGGAGGCGGACGGTGGGAGTCAGCAAGGATTCAGGGCGACGTTGGGCTCAAGTTCGCAGAGGGTTTGGCCGTTTTTATGCTACGGTTGGATTTGAATCTGCCGCGTATGACCGAGAACATACTGATTCCGCTCCCTGGATTTACGCTGCCAGAGGACTTTCCTTGGCGCGTCCGATTTGTCGATGCCGTGGAAGCTCAATTGAAAAGGTTGCGCGTGGCTGGTGGTTTTTCGCCGCCGCGTTTCTTTGGTTACTATTTCATGCAGGATGAACCCGTGGCCGTTTCTGGTCATTGGACGGTAACCCTGGACGAATCCGCCCCGCTGCGAGCCCTCCCCGGGGCCTTGGACCAGTTCACCTTGGGACAGTATGCCATCACCAGTCCGGAGCGGGAGAGGGCACCCGACTACCTCTTGGTTCATGACCGACGGGACGGAGCATGTTGGCTCTGGCGATTTGCGTTTGGACTTCGCTTTGTCGAGGCGACTGATCCACAGCTGTCTCGCTCGGCGTTTCCTGACGAGTAGAAGAAGGCGTTGGAAGCCGAAAATAGGGACCTGGGTCCCCGTGCAACGGACGGGTTCGCGCGCCCGAGCAAGGTGGAAGTCGGAGGCGGGCTTGATTTGGGAGTTACGCTGAGCCAGCTTTGGCCCATCCCTTTCATGCGTTGTCTTTCGCTTTGTGGAGTCTTCCTCGTTGCCTTGATGTCGTTTGGGTATGTCTGGGGGCAGGAAGCATTGGTTTCACCCGCCCCCTTTCCGCTCAGCGCCGCGGACCGCGGTGCCACCCCTGCTTCAGTGCTTCTCCCGCGTCTGGCCGCATCGCGGGCCCTAGAACTTGGATTTCCCTCCATCGCGGCTGGAATCCTTCGCGCTGAATTGGTGGGATTGCCGGCCGAGGCGACAGCCGAACGGAATCGGCTGCTGGTAGATTTAGGCACCGCGCTTCTGGATGATGCCCGGCCGACCGAGGCCGAAGAAGCGTTGGGCTTGTTCGTCGGCTTACCCTCGCCGGCATTGCGGTTGCGACAGGCACTGGTGGCCGTTCGATTGAAGAAGATGGCCGCCGCGCGAACTGAAGTTGCCGCGATCCGACCGGACGAGCTGACGCCTGCGGATCGCGGCTGGTTTTACTTCGTTCAAGGCCAACTGGCCGAAGCGGCAGGTGATCTTTCGAAGTCGAGCGCGTTTTATGACCAGGCCATTCAGTCGGCCACGAACGAACTGCAAACCGCTCGGTTTCAGTTGGCACGGGACGAAAACCGACTCGTACAGGGGGAGTTCAGTGAAGAGCAAGTGTCACGACTTCGTCCCATTATCGAGCGAAACCCCGGCGGCGTCACTGGATACAAGGCGATCAGCCAGCTCGTTGCCACGTTGAATGGGCTGGGTCGCCGGACTGAAGCGATCGAGACCCTTCGGCGTCAGTTGCAGGAGCTACCCAAAGAGCAGAAGCAGGTGGCCGACGAATGGCACCTGCTCCTCGGGCTGATCGCGGGGGCAAACGATGCCGTGGGCCGGAACGCGTTGATGCAGATTCTTGATAAATCGAGCGATAGGGAGAAACAACGAGTGGCCTTGCTCCTGCTTTCACGAGTTGCGAATCCAACTGGCTTCAAGGCCGAACTGAATCGCTGGATTGATTCGTCGAGTGCCCATCCCATTTTGGAGGATTTGTTGGTCCAACGGGCGGAGTTCAATCTCCTGTCCAAGGCCTACGTGGAGGCAGAGAACGATGTAGACCGCATGCTTGGGCTTTTTCCCGGCTCTCGATTGAAACCGCAGGCTTTAGGTGTGAGGGTGCGTGCGGCGTGGGAAGCGTTGCGGTACCGGCGTGCCGCCGACTACGCGACCCAGGCTCGAAATGCTTTGGGTCCAGAGGGTGGGCAAGTGGGTGCTGAGCTTGGAGTTGTGGTGGCCGAAGCGTATTTTCGAGCGGGTGACTTTCGCCTGGCCGCAGATGCTTACGCAGCGGCGCTGAATCAAATCCCGGCGGGAATTATACCAGGCGATTTGATTTTCCAGAGGATCCTTTCGGAGATTGAGTCGGCGCAGGCAGATCCGGCGAGACTTGCGGTCGCCGCGGCTTTGGTTGATCAGTCGGCGCGGGACCCTCGGTTCGATATCAGCAACCGTTGGCAATCCGAATGGAACCTTGCACGTGCGCTTCAAGTTGCGGGTGGTCCCTCTATCCGCGCCGCATTTGATCGAATTGAACGACTCTTGGAACCCATGCAGGGCGGACCGGAAAGTGTCGCCTCCCTGCCGGACGATTTGCGGGTACGCATGGCTTGGTTGCGGGCAAAGCTTTCGCTGGATGTCGGCATGCCAGAAAAAACACTGGCGTTGGTTGATGTGATGCTAGCGACACTTGCCTCGGCCAAACTGGAGTCAGGATCCGAGATCTTGAGCTCGGCTAGGTTGCTGCAAGCGGACGCGTTTTTCGCGTTACCCGGGCGCGAAGTGGAGGGTTTGGAGATCTTGCGGCGTCTGAGAACGGACTACCCCCAGAGCGATGCGGCGGTAAAGTCGATCATGAAGGAGGCGCGGTTTGCGGCGAATCAGAACCGGTTTGTGGAAGCGCAAAGCCTGCTCGTGAAGCTGGCCGATGACTTTGGCAAACATGCCTATGCACCGTTTGCGCTCTACGAAGCGGCGCTCAATGCGGAGAAGAGGGGACAAGCCACTTTTTACCGTGATGCGAATCGCCTGATCGAAAGATTGATCCGCGAATATCCGAAAAGTGACCTCGTGTTTTACGCACGACTCAAGCAGGGCGATTTACTGCGAAAATTGGACGAATTTCCATTGGCGCAGCAGGTTTACGAGGAACTCGTCAATTCGTTTTCCAAACACCCCGACATCCTCTTTGCGCACCTGGCTCGAGCAGCCTGCCATGCGGCGCAGGCGGGTTCTGATCAGGCCAGTGCAGGCCAGATCTCAGGACATGCTGAACTGGCATTGGGAATCTATGAACGCCTTGTCGATCAGGCCGATGCACCAGCCGATATTCGAATCGAGGCCGGATTCAATCTTGGCCTTCTGTTGTCGCGTCGCGGAAAATTGGAAGGGAAGAAGCGGGCGGAAACTGTCTGGTGGCAGCAGGTGCTCACACCCTTTCTACTCAACGCTCCACCAGATCGCGAGTTGACGACCACCGGACGCTACTGGATTTCCAGAGTTGTACTGGCTTTAGGAGAGTTGCTGGAGCAACAAGGTCGGCTCGAACAAGCGCGAGAGGCCTATCTGCTGATTCTCGACCGGGGATTACCCGGCTCTGCGCTCGCCAAGGGGCAACTTGCACGGCTAGGAGTTCAGCGATGAGGGGCAACCAAGAAGGCGATGAAATTCTGGACCGAAGGCACTCCCTGCAGCTCGAGCGGACGGCGACCCTCCGATGCTTTCCTTTGCGTTTGGCACGCCATGAGTTACGAAGGCTCATCTCATGAACGGATTTGATCTAGGCATTTTGTCGCATGGCGGACCGATGATGTACGTCGTGCTGCTGATGGCGGTGGCCGGGGCCGTGCTGTTCATCGAACGGACGCTTTTCTTGCACCGAGGACAGATTCGATCGACCGCTTTTGTTGACGGGGTGAAGAACATCCTTGCCAAGCGGCGACTGGTTGAGGCCCTCACCGTCTGTGAAGAGACTCCGGGGCCGGTTGCCGCCGTGGTAAAGGCAGCTTTGCTCAATGCGGGAGAAGATGAGGTACGGATGCGTTATGCGGTTCAGGAGGCGGCGTTGATCGAAGTTCCCGTGCTGGAACGCAGGCTCGGTTTCATTGCCGCGATCGCCCAGATTGCACCGTTGGTAGGCATACTGGGAACGATCCTTGGCATGATCGCGACATTTGGGAGCTTCATGCAGGGAGCTCACTACGCTTCGGCCCAATCTCTCTCTGCGGGTATGTGGCAGGCGTTAATTTGTGCCGCCGGAAGCCTAATGGTTGGTATTCCGGCGCATCTTGCGTACCATTTTCTCAGCGGTCGTGTACGTGCATTGGTTCGCGATGTGGAATGGGCAGCGAACGAAATCATGCGTTACCTCCTCACCGATTATCGAATCGAGGCTAAAGGGGCATTGCCCGCAGAGCCGGATTCGAAGCGCTAAACGAACATGGTCACACGACCTCTCGATTTGCTGTCGCGGTTGAGACGCGTACCTTCGTCGGGTGATTGGCTGTACTTTGTGAACGTGGGGCTGATCGGGCTCTTTTTTGTCCTCTTCTACTCCAAACACGTGATCGCACCCGGCATCATTCTGCAAAGTGCATCTGGAAAGCGTGGTATGGTGTTGCCATCACTTCCTCAGACAGAAACAATTGGTGGACAAGTTGATACAGTTGTAAGGGTCATGTCCAAGAACCTCGTATATACCTGGGACGGAAAATACACATTTTCTGAGTTTCAGGGCTGGTTGCGTCAGCGCGCGGGGTCTGCGAAGGACAAGCGTATGTTGGTGATGGCGGATGATTCGGTTTCTCTGAACGATTTCACGGCAATTTTTGATGCGGCAAATGAAGCGGGTTTTTCCGTACAGTTTGCAGCTGAGCCGAGTGCGCCGCATCCGTAGATTTGAACATTTCGAGTATGGCGCCTGAAGCATCCAGCGACCGAGAAAAGGCACCCGCTTCTGAAAGCAGCGCCGAACTCCAGGGCCAGGGGCGCCTACGCCGTGAGCCTCGTTTCCCTTGGGTGCCCGTGGGCCTTGTGGTCATGGCAGTGATAGGCGGCGCATTTGCGTTGGTTCGGGTTCCGAGTGCTCCGGTCGAACCGGCCTCAGACCGGGTCCCGTCTGCGCGAGTCGGGCTGGGACGTCTCAGTACCAGGGGCGCGGATGAAGCTACCCGAGAGGAGGCTGCGTTGCGCGATCCGACGCCGCTCTTTCTCCCGACGGTGTGGAATGCCGGGGCATCCGTGAGACCACCGGAAATCGCCACGGGCCCCGAGACCCGATTTCAAGACTATCCTGCCAAGCTGACAAACCCTGCATCTGGCCTCCAGCTCGGTTTTGAGCCCAACGTTGACCTGCCGAGAAGCCCAGCTGGGGGACTGCGGGTGGGCGATCGGCTCAACCCCTACGGCGCAGTTGGCAGAAAAGATGTACCGTTGGTTTCTCTGGCTCAGAGACTGGGCCAGATCGACGTCGTTAGGACCAAAGACGGGGTGGTGGTGATTTCAGAGTCGCTTGCAATTCGCCCCGAGCTCGTGGCACCCGATTGGAGGCCCATGGTCCTCCTGGTGGGAGTTGACAGCTTGGGCCTGGTGGGCTCAACAATCGTATCAAGTTCGGGTGTAGAAGATTGGGATGCAATCATGCGACTTTTCCTAGAAAAGACGTTTCGGCTTGGCGAGCGACTAAGTCCCGGTTTCTATCGGGTAATCGTAGGGCCGTAGATCACCCTGCGGTGGGATTTTAAGAAATCGCGAAGATTGCAGTTGACGGGGATTGTTCCGAGG
>JAEUGZ010000123.1 GCA_016794725.1 Opitutaceae bacterium
ACGCGTGCCTCCCTGGATCGGTATGATGTCGGCCAGAATCTTCAACAACGTGGATTTGCCCGCGCCGTTTGGCCCCACCAGCACGATGCGCTGGCCGCGCTCCGCCGTGAAGTTGAGATCACGATACACCACATGTTCGCCATAGGCCTGCCGCACGTGCTCGAGCATGACCACCTTGAGCCCCGAGCGCGGAGGCTGGGGGAACTTGAAATTGATGCGCTTCAGCTCCTCCATCGGCTCCTCGACCGCGACCTCCTTGAGGCGCTCGATCTGTTTCTCCTTGGACTTGGCGCGCGATGCCATCGAGGCTTTGGCGCCGAAACGGTCGACGAACTTCTGCAGGTGGGCGATCTCGCGCTGCTGATTCTTGAAGGCTGACGCCTGCTGCAACTTCCGGTCCTCTTTCTCCTTCAGGTAGTCGTCATAGTTGCCGGTGTAGCGGTGCAGCGTTCCGGCGCGCAACTCAAGGATGCCGTTGCAGAGGGCGTTGAGAAAGGCGCGATCGTGCGAGATGACGACGAGCCCGCCCGGATAACGCGTCAGGTACTCCTGAAACCAGAGCAGCGCCTCCAGATCGAGGTGATTGGTCGGCTCGTCGAGCAGCAGGAGCGCAGGCTCGCTCACGAGCAGGCGGGCGAGGTGGGCCCGCATCACCCAGCCGCCGGAAAACGACTTGGCCAGTTTGAGGTGGTCCGTCTCCCGGAAGCCCAGTCCGGCGAGGATCTTCTTGGCCCGCGGCTCCAGCGTGTAATCGATGTCGTAGTCGTCGTCGTTCTCGGGCTCGAGCTTCTTGCCACTCGTTGCGATGTGCAGAATGGTTTCATCACCCACCGGCGCACTCTCCTGCGGAAGAAAACCGAAGTCCGCCCCGCGCTCCCACGTGATGGTGCCTTCATCCGGCGCCTCTTCGCCGAGGATCAGGTTGAACAGGGTGGACTTTCCCGCCCCGTTCGGCCCGACCAGACCGAAACGATCCGTGCGCGCCACAAACAGGGAGACCTCCGAGAAGAGCTCACGGGTACCATAGGACTTGGCGACATCTGCGATCGTTAGCATGAGAATCGGGTAGCAAAACCCATCCGAGGGCCGGCGCCGAGTCCGTTTTTTGACAGAACGCACGGGAGCGCAATCTCCGCCAGATCGCAAATCGGAGACGCTTTCACCCCACCCCCCCGCCGATCCTGCCTTCGCCCCGCTACCGTACACTGGCCAGGGTGATCGCCCCCGCCACCGCCACGACCCCACCCACCAGGGATCGACGGCTGGGGCGCTCACCTTCCAACCAAAAGGAAAACGGTACGATGACCAGCGGCGTCGCGGCCACAATCGGCAGAACCAAGCCACTCGGCGTCGTAAAAAGGGCCCACTGGTAGCAGCTGACACCGATGACGGCCCCACAAAGGGCATTGGCCGGGATCCACCCATAGGCACGCCACGAAGGTCTTGGCGTGGGATTGATCACTCCATCTTTTTGCAATCGAGCCTTTTGCATCATCGCACGAATCGCAAAAAAGGCGAGTGTGATGACCAAGCCTCCCAATATGCGCTGGTAAGCTCCCGTGATGCCGTCGACGGACTGACCTGCCTCCGTGGACACCAGGTGGGCCTTGCGGCTGAGCACAGCCCCAAACCCCTGGCCCGCCGCTGAGCCAAGTCCCCAGAGAAATCCGATCGGCTGGATTCTGACCTTGGGAGGATCGCTTCGCGACGGCATGAGCGCAAAGGTCACTCCCACGAGGATAACCCCACCTGCCAAAAGCTGCCAGGCGGTCAGGGTGGTTCCCAGCCACAGGTACTCCGCCAGGGCGGCAAGCGGAGCCGCGAGGCATTGGGTCATGAGCACGGTCAACCGTGAACCGAGCAGCGGCAATGCCGCAAACAGGGCGAGGTCACCCAGTCCCATTCCCACCACCCCACTCCACAGCAACCACGAAAAACCCGCTCCTCCCCACCCGCCGCCCCAAACGTGTGCGTAGAGTCCCAGCGCGAAGGCCGCAAACAGCAGACGGCCGATGTTTGCCGGAATCGCTCCGACGGCCCGGATGCTGCGATTGGCAAAGATGGCCGACAGGGAAAAGAAGATCGTGGTGAGAAAAGCTCCAACCATGGAAGCGCGAGGAAACGCTCAGCCTGACATGCACCGGGGCGCCGGTGCAAACCCCTTCCCGCCAGCCCTGGCGGTGCGCTCCCGGCCTCGCGGGCCACGCCGCTGCTTTTTTGTCGCGAAACGCGCGCACGTTTTCACTCTGGCGCTTTCTATGACCGCCAAACGCACTTCCAAACGTCCCGAAGACGTCAATGCCGCCCTCGCCAGCAAGAAGGGGCCCATCTCGCAGTTCATCGCCCTCCACTACCGCCACTTCAACGCCGCGGCTCTGCTCGATGCCGCGAAGGGCTACGAGGCCCATCTCAAGGTGGGCGGGAAGATGCTGGTGACCCTCGCCGGCGCGATGTCGACGGCGGAACTCGGCATCTCGCTCGCCGAGATGATCCGGCAGGACAAGGTCCACGCCATTGTCTGCACCGGCGCCAACCTTGAGGAGGACATCTTCAACCTGGTGGCGCATGACTACTACGAGCGGGTGCCGCACTACCGTCACCTCACCGCCGAGGACGAGCAGTCCCTGCTCAGCCGACACATGAACCGCGTCACCGACACCTGCATCCCCGAACACGAGGCCATGCGCCGGATCGAGGCGGCGGTGCTCGAGGAGTGGGTCGCGGCCGACAAGGCCGGCGAACGGTATTTCCCGCACGAATTCATGTACAAGGTGCTGCGTTCGGGAAAGCTGAAGAAGAGCTACCAGATCGACCCCAAGAATTCCTGGATGCTGGCGGCCAGCGAAAAGAACCTGCCCATCATTGTGCCTGGCTGGGAGGACGCGACCCTGGGCAACATGTACGCCGGGCACGTCATCAGCGGTGACGTCAAGAACGTCCACACGGTGCGCACCGGCATCGAGTACATGATGTGGCTGGCCGAGTGGTACACCGGCACCTCGAAGCTCCTGCGCAATGGCGAAGGCTCGATCGGCTTCTTCCAGATCGGCGGCGGCATCGCCGGTGACTTTCCGATCTGCGTGGTGCCCATGCTCCACCAGGATCTGCAGCGGACCGGGGTCCCGCTCTGGGGTTACTTTGCCCAGATCAGCGACTCCACCACCAGCTATGGCAGCTACTCCGGCGCTGTGCCCAATGAGAAGATCACCTGGGGAAAACTGGGTGCGAAGACACCGAAGTACATCGTGGAGAGTGACGCCACGATTGTCGCGCCGCTGATCTTTGCCTGGGTGCTGGGTACGTAATCGGCGCCGGGCGCGGGGCGGATCGGTCGGATCGGACCGATACGACGGATCCGCCCAATCGACCCGACTGCCGAGCCCGCCCGTCCCGGCTTTCCTTTTGCCGGAAACTGATCCTCCTTGAGCGATGCCAAACGGTCTCGCCCATGCCCAATCGCCCTACCTGCGCCAACACGCGGACAATCCGGTGGACTGGCAGGAGTGGGGCGAACCGGCATTCGCGCGCGCCCGCGCCGAAAACAAGCCGATCTTTCTGAGCATTGGCTACTCGACGTGTCACTGGTGCCATGTCATGGCCCACGAGTCGTTTGAAAACGAGGAGATCGCCGCAGTTCTGAACGACGGCTTTGTCGCCATCAAGGTGGACCGCGAAGTGCGGCCGGACGTCGACCGCGTCTACATGACCTACGTGCAGGCCATGACCGGTCACGGGGGCTGGCCGCTCAGCGCCTGGCTCACCCCGGAACTCAAGCCCTTTTACGGCGGCACCTATTTCCCGCCCGCCGACCGCGGGGGACGTCCGGGGTTCGCCACGCTGCTCCGCGCCATTTCCGCCGGCTGGCGGGATCCGGCGCAGCGCGCCCAACTGGTGGCGGAGGGGAGCCGGGCGATCGACGCGCTCAAGGAGCACGCCGCGGGGCGCGAGGCGTCCGCCGCAGCTCCCGTTGCCGGCGAAACCGACTCCACCGCCGAACTGCTCGACGCCGCCCAGGCGGCCTATGAGCGCGGATACCTGTATTTTTACGAGAACTACAATGCCCAGAACGGCGGCTTCGGCAGCGCGCCCAAGTTCCCCCGCGCCTCGGTCCTGACCTTCCTCTTCCGCTGCGCCGACATCCAGGGGCACGCGTCCGAGACGGGAGCCGAAGCCCTGCGCATGGCCGCCCACACCCTGCGCGCCATGGCGCGCGGCGGCATCCACGACCACGTGGGCGGCGGCTTTCACCGCTACTCGGTCGATGCGGGCTGGTTCGTGCCCCACTTCGAAAAGATGCTCTATGACCAGGCGCAGATCGCGGTGAACTCCCTCGAGGCGCGCCAGGCCACGGGGGACGAGCGCTACGGCTGGCTCGCGCGCGACATCCTCGACTATGTGCTGCGCGACCTGACTCATCCGGAGGGTGGATTCTATTCGGCCGAGGATGCGGACAGCCTCGTGACCGCGGACCGGCCCGACCACGCAGAGGGCGCCTTCTATGTCTGGAGCGCCGCCGATTTTGCCGCCACCGTCGGCGCGGAACACGCCAGCTGGCTGGCACGTCACTTTGGCGTGACCGAGGCCGGCAACGTCCCTGCCGAACTCGATCCCCATCACGAGTTCTCCGGGCGCAACATCCTGATTCAACGCCAGCCGGTGGGAGCGACCGCCCAGGCGCTGGGACGCGACCCGGAACAGGTCAATCTCCAGGTGATCGACGCGCTCGGCCGGCTGCGTGAGGTCCGCCACCGCCGCCCACGGCCCCACCTCGACCACAAAGTCATCACCTCCTGGAACGGACTCATGCTCTCCGCCCTGGCTCAGGCTCACGTCGGCCTGGAGCGGAGCAACGATTCCGGCGAGACCCGATACCTTTCCGCTGCGCTCGCCGCGGCCGGCTTCCTCCACCGGAACCTCTACGACGCAACGCGCGGCGTGCTGTTCCGCACCTTTGGAACCTCTCGAGGCGGCTCCGAGGGCTTCGCCGAAGACTATGCCTGCCTGACCGCGGGACTGCTCGACCTGTACGAGGCAAGCCATGACGAAGCCTGGCTGAAGTGGGCGGTCCAGCTTCAGACGACGATGGATCGCCTCTTTTGGGATGAAGACCGTGGCGGCTATTTCTCCGCACCAGCGGACGATCCCAATCTGGTCCTGCGACTGAAAGAGGACTACGACGGCGCCGAGCCGGCCCCGAGCTCCGTGGCCGCCAGCAACCTGCTGCGTCTCTCGGATTGGCTGCACGAGGACTCGCTCAAGGCCCGGGCGCTGCGTACCCTGAAGGCGTTTCAGGGACAATGGACCCAACATCCCCAAGCCCTGCCGGCGATGCTCACCGCGGTCGAGCGGGCGCTCGCACGGAAGCGGCACGTGGTGCTGGTCGGTTCCCGGAACGCC
>JAEUGZ010000180.1 GCA_016794725.1 Opitutaceae bacterium
GATGGCCGTGGTGGGGCATGCGCGACCGGATGGTGACTGCATCGGTTCGCAGGTGGCGCTCGCCCGCGTGCTGGTGTCCATGGGCAAGAACGTGGTGTGTGCCAACCCGGACCCGGTTCCGCGACGGCTGCGTTTCCTCGCGCCGGAGGTGGCGTTCTTGTCCGCAGATGAGATTCGGGGCGAGTTTGGCGCGGTCTTTGTTGATTGCGCCGACCACACGCGCGCGGGCGAGAAGATGCGCCAGCGTTTTCCCAAGCCGGTCGCCAGCGTGGACCACCACCTCTCGAACTCGGGTTTCGCCGAGCATAATTTTGTCGATACCGCGGCCGCGGCGACCTGCGAAATTCTCGCCGGACTGTTTCTCGACAACGGTTATCCGATTGATGCGCTGACGGCGTCGGCGCTGTACACGGGGATCATTACGGACACGGGACAGTTTCGCTTCAGCTCAACCACCCGGCAGACCTTTGAGCTGGCGGCGGAACTGGTGGCGCGCGGGGCCAATCCCGCTGCGGTCGGAGCTGAACTTTACGAGCGCGAGTCATCGGGCAAACTCCGGCTCCTGCAGCGTTTTCTCGCCTCATTTGAAATGGAATGCGGGGGCAAAGTCTGCGTGGGGACCCTGCCGAACGGCGTCTTTGCCGAAACCGGAACCTCGGGGGAGGATACGGAAGGGCTGGTCGACTACGCGCGCAGCATCGACGGCGTCGAGGTTGGTGTATTGATAGAAGTGCGACCGGATGGGTTGAAGGCGAGCCTTCGCTCAAAGGACCCGGTGTACCGACTTGACCGGGTGGCCGGCCAGTTTGGAGGCGGCGGACACGCGTGCGCGGCTGGCCTGAGCCTCAAGGGGACGGCGGCCGAGGGATTCAGGGAACGCCTGATGGCGGCGCTGCACACCCAGATCGCCGCAGTCGAGGCCGGCTTGAAACGAAATTGACCATGCTTGGACCTGCCAAAGACCTAGAGGGCATCCTGCTCATCGATAAACCGAGCGATCACACGTCCCACGACGTGGTCGCCCGCGTCCGGCGCAAGCTGGGAATGAAGCGAATCGGCCATGCCGGAACCTTGGATCCGATGGCGACCGGATTGCTCATCATCCTGGTCGGAAAGGCTACCAGTGCCTCCCAGTTTCTCATCAGTCTCGACAAGGAATACGAGGGGACAATCAAGTTGGGCGTGGTCACGAACTCGCAGGATGCCGAAGGTGAGATCCTCGAGACCCGGCCGGTGCCTCCGTTGACGGAAGACGAGGTGAAGGCTGCGATCCAGACCTTTCTCGGCGACCAGTATCAGACGCCTCCGATGTTCTCCGCGATCAAGATCGACGGTGTTCCGCTCTACAAGTCAGCCCGAAAAGGCGAGGACGTGGAGCGCGAGCCACGGTTCATCCGCGTCATGAGTTGGGATCTGCTACGTTGTGCTCCGCCCGAACTGGATTTCCGTTTGCGATGCAGCAAGGGAACTTACGTTCGGACCCTGGCCCATGACCTGGGTGCCAAACTGGGTTGCGGGGCCCACTTGTCGGCACTACGACGGACAGCCACGCATGCGTTCCGGCTCGAGCAGGCGCTGACGATTGACCAGTTCGAGGCGATGCCGCGAGCGGACATCGCGGCAAAACTCATTCCGGTGCGGGAGGCTGTTCCCCCGGGCTTTGCCCTGTGAAGCGGACTTTCACGCTGGGCGGGTTGGCGGAGGCGGCCTCACTTCCGGCCAAGCCGCTTTACCTGGCCATTGGCATGTTCGATGGAGTGCACCTCGGACATCGCGCGGTGATCAGTGCTGCCGTCCAGTCTGCGCAACGCGGTTCGGGGCTGTCGGCGGTGTTGACCTTCTGGCCCCATCCCAGCCGGCTCTTTCGTCCTGAGGATCCGGTGAGGCAGATCCAGCGACCGGAAGTAAGAGCAAGGCAGCTCTTCTCTCTGGGCGTCGATGCGGTGATCACGGAGCCCTTCACCGCGGAGTTTGCCGCGCTGGAGGCCGAGGAGTTCGTTCCCTCCCTGCGCCGTGCGCTGTCGGGGCTTCGGACCATCTATGTCGGCGAAAACTGGCGCTTTGGGCGCGGTCGACGGGGCGATGTGAGTCTCCTGCTTGAGGAAGGACGCAAGGCGGGACTCTCGGTGTTCAGTGCTCCACGGGTGAATTTTGATGGTGAACCCGTCAGCAGCACGCGGATTCGTCGCGATCTCGAAGCCGGGGCACTGTCGCGGGCCAATTCGATGTTGGGGTACAGTTATTTTGCCGAAGGAGTAGTGACGCCGGGAAAGCGACTCGGTCGGACCCTCGGCTTCCCTACGCTCAATCTGTCCTGGGACCCCGAATTGCGTCCCCGTTTCGGGGTTTATGCGGTGCGTGTCCGGGGCAAGGGTCTGCGAGGCTGGTTGCCGGCGGTGGCGAACTATGGCGTGCGGCCGACAGTTGAGGCCACCCACGAACCGCGCCTGGAAGTGCATGTGATGGGTGCTTGCACGCTGGGCGATGGTGACGAGATTGACGTGCAGTGGCTGACCTTTTTGCGCCCCGAAATGAAGTTTGCCGGACTCGACGCGCTGAGGACCCAAATTGAACAGGATCGCGCTCAAGCCCTGGCGTTTTTTGCCCACAAGGAAGGCTAAGATTTTTACTTGCGCCCCGGGCCCCGGTTCCTGCTTACTCTCGGGCTCCCGTTTTTTGGACCTTTAGCTCAGTTGGTTAGAGCGTTTCCTTGACATGGAAAAGGTCACTGGTTCGAGTCCAGTAAGGTCCACCATCTACGCAACCCGCTTTACTTCATAAGTAAGCGGGTTTTTTGTTTTTCTAGACTAGTCAAACTCACAGCAGGACTTACAGCAATGGCGACGTCGTGCGCAGCGGTATTAAGCCGGTTCCCCCCCTATTCGGATAGCCTGCGATCGTTGGGATGCGATTGGGGAACTCGGCGGGTAGCGACAGCTCTCTGAGCTACGCAGCTCCACTGCACGGTTGACGTAATCGAGGCATCCTTGAACTCGGTGAGCCGACGTTCGCCATGGAGTCTGGACGACAGAAAGGTAGCCGTCTGCAGGCGGGGTTGTCCTCGATTGCGTTCTCGTGATCCTAGCGGCTGTCTCGTGCCAGGGATTTGCCGTGCCCGCCCAAGCATTCCATCGAGCTGATGGAGAGGCCCGGTCTGTCGTAAAGATTGCTAAAACGAGAAACAGGGACGAGCGCGCCCCCGCGCGTTCAGACCGCGATCAATTTTTAGATGAAAATCGCTCTCACCTAGGTTCCAAGAATACCCGTTGGCGTAGGCTTCAGCTCCGCACCCATCACTCAGCCCATCCGTATTGCCAACGCAGACACGTGAAAAACTCGGCGCGATAACCGCGACTTGAAACGTCGTCTAGGGCGATTCTATGCATGCGCCCTTCTGTATGAGACCGATTTTGTCTAACTGCAGTCCTTCATCTGCATGGTGAATGGTCACTTTGTCTCAACTCATGAGTATCCTCGCTGATCCGTGTCCATCCGCGGTTCAATCGCGGTTTTTGGTTGATGGGGGCGTCGAGTCTGAAGGCTATCATGAACGGGGAATGGGACCGGCCTGCCGTCGAGCAGCACCTAAAACTGCTGGGTCGGTACGCACAGCGGACGGACTGCGCCTACGCGTAGTCACCACGCCTGAACCGGCCATTGTTCAACTCCTTGACCACTTTGGACGATGCCCGCCTAGAGGCACTGTCGCAATCAGCCCCGAAGGGCTGAAAATTACCGCGAATTACGTAAGTGCCTCCACTGTAGCATGTGAATTCCTAGAGCTGAGTAACTCGGATTAAGGGGTCGTGATCGAAACCTCCGCTTGTACGGTGTAGCCATTCCACCAGGCTTCCATGCGATTTTGATCGGGCGGGCCGTCGCTCACGATGAAACGGTACCGCATGACAAGAGGCTTGACGGGTGTTATCTCAAAATCCCCAAGTGCGGATGGAGCAAACGAGAAGAACGGCATGGTTGGGTGAACGCGGATCGGCTGGGGCGCGCGAAAGTTCTCTGGCGAGCCGAGAATCAGGATTCCAGCGGCCGCTCCAATCGCGCGGGATTCGCCGAGGTAGCACCAGCGCACCCGGGAGGCGTTTGCGCGATCCCGCCGCGTCTCCCCTTCGGAGGTAAGCAAGACGAGCCGGTCTTTTCCGTCCCAAGCATCCGGACCGCGAAAGCCCAAACCTCCATAGTGGTGCTTCCGTAACATGACGGGATCGCTCGTGGCACAGGATTGAGTGACGACAAGGTCGAAAAGCCGTACCGGAACGGATGAGGCGGGCAGATCATAGGCGGTGAGTTCCCAGGTTTCATTGATTGCGGTGGTGGCCGCGGGCGCCGATAGATCCACCATGCGGTGACGGCTCACGAAGCCGCCATGGACCGGACCGCTCCACGATCGATCGATCGTGACAGACTCCACCGTGCCCGTCTGCTCGCCCATCTCCCAAAAATTCGGATTGCGTCCTTGAAACCCGGTCCGTGACCAACTGGTCCAAATGCCGTGATGATGTACGTGGTTCGAGGGATAGTCGCCAGTGACACTGCTTCCCGAAGGCGAAACAACAGGATGAAGATAGCCTGAGCGTTTGAATTTCTCTGGGATGTCCGCACGCGGAACCGCCTCCTTGTCGCTTCAGTAAGCGAGCACCGGTGCAGTGCCTGTTTCGATTTCAAGCGCGCCTTCCTTTTTATGTGCGCGGACGCCCGGTGCGCTTGGACGTCCGCCGTCAACGAGGCGGAATACCCGGGATTCTCCGGCCTTCAGTTCAGCAAGCGTGAAGCAGACTTCGCGGTCCCCACCGATTTGGAGTGGCACCTCTTGCGCGCTCGGGTCACGCAAAGCAGGGGAGGCTGGTCCATCGGACGGGAGTTGGAAGCGGACGACGATCCCGGCGCGCTCGACCGGCGCGGCTGCTATGGTCACAAGGTAGCCCTTGCCAGCGAACGCAGTGGCGCTCATGCCGATCAACACAATGGTTCTGCACCCCGCTGCGGCCAGTCTCCCGATCGCAAGACAGTTCGACGGGTGTTTACGAGGCATTTCACGGGTGGAAGCCGAGGAGGAACAGTGGAGTGGAAACAACGAAAAGGCGTGAACGAAAGGAAGCACAGAGGAAGTGTGGCGGGGAATGGGTTCAGGGAAAGTGACAGGCTGACTTACACTCACTTCGCGTCGATAGCCGTATTGGGCGCAAGTGGCGTGCCACCGCCTGCGGGAAAACCGCCCTTTTCGATCTGGCGGTTGTTTCCGCCCGTGGGCTGCGTTGGGGCGTCACCGACCTGAAACACGACCTTGCCGGTGTTCGCCACGGAATTCTCCACGAGCCGAATGAAGCGATAGAACTTTGCACTCTCGGCTTTCAGTTCCTTTGTCAGTTCGGAATCGAACTCCTGATCAGCGCGCAACGCCGTGGCGCCCCCGCCATCGACAACATAGAGACCGTAGTCGCGAATACACTCGGCGAGTCGCATGCCTCTTTCGGACAAGCCCAGCCTCGCCAGATCGGGCCCGCCTTTCTCGACGGGCGGCAACGCCCAGAGGCTACCGTAGGGGATGTGTCCGATATTGTGCTCGCGGTGGGTGTAGCCTGAACCGTCCATTGAAACGGCTGGCCACCACACCTCGCGTCCGAGCATCACGGGCAAGTTGCCGACCTTCTTTGTGCGCGGCAGCACGAGTTGCAGTGCGTGCCCGATTCGATGTCCCGCCGCCTGCACTTCCCAGCCGCGCAGGATGCCAAACATTGCCGCGACTCCGGATGCACTCGTACCGACGCGCTCGCCGAGTTTCGCCTGGTGCCCGGGACCGCGAATGCTCCAAGTCTTGTGCGAACCCGCCGTAGGCTTTGAGGCTGCCGTTGGATTCTCGGTGTTCCAGTTGAATTGCCGAAAATGGTGGATGGTATCGCTGGTTCGATCGTAAACAACGAGTACGCCATCGAAATTCCCGCCGTCGTTGCGCCGCTGCTTCATGACCAAATTCAGCGGCAGGCGACAATGGACGGGAAACTCAGCGGGTTTGGCACCGTCGTCGATGCCTCTGAACCCAACGACGGCCGGATGATCGTCGGCGGCATACTTCGCTCCGGTTCCGATTGGAGATTGGTGCGCGCTGTCCTTGTTAAAGGGATTGTAGAACCAGTCGAGGTCACGAGGGTCGCCGGAATGGCTTCGGCAACGATCAGCACGGATCCAAGAGCGAAGTGGATCGCGATGCGGTCGATTCGGAAAGAAATCATGGGTACGGGTTCTGGCAGGACGGATACGTCGGCCGTGGTCCGCGTTTTGGGACTTGTTGACCGCGCGTTGAAGTCATCCGGATCGCCGTAACCGAGGTTGTAGGCAAGGACTCGCAGGAGGTTGGGAAAGGAGTAGGTTCCGCGTGGTGGGTAAAGAGCAGCAATCAACCAGCGTTAGGCCGGAGTTTCAGGGATGGGAGAGCTGAGGCACCACACGGGCGTGAGCATTCGGCACGCCGGTGACATGGCAATCCGCGCAAGCGACAGAGTGGATGTTGTGTTTGCTCTCGGGGGAGATGAACGACGTGTCCATTTTGCCGATGTCGAGGCCGCGAGTGGGGGGAGAGGCAAACCAAAGGAAGCTCAGGGCGCCGTGAACGTAGGCGAAGACCTTGGGGAGCACAATGGACAAAACCCGGATTTGCCTAGACTTTTCTGAGGGCCGGATCCGGGTGCGCCGGTTGCGTCGACTTCGATGGCTCAGTCTTCGGGCCCAACAACAAGGGCGCCCTGGGCCTCTGGGAAATGGAGATTTCCGAGCGGGTTGAATCCACGGCGGCGGCGATCCGACGGTTCCTTTCTTCTGCCAGTCTCTGCGGTCGCGATGGCCACGTCCCGCTATCGGGAGGTGGCGCGTAGGTACTCAGACGCGCGTACGAGGTACTCGTCTTTGCTCTGCGCGGCGGCGTCGAGAAGCGAGGTGAATTCCGGCGGGACGGAGTTCAGAAGTGAAAGCGCATTGAGAGCGCTCAGGCGGAGTTCGCGGGAAGCCGAGGTCGAAAGCGAGTCGGCGATCACCCGCAGGGCGGCGGCATCGGTGCCGCGCGCATGGAGGGCAGCGGAGGCGGCGGCGAGTCGGACCGAGGCATCGGGATCGGAAAGGAGCGCAGGGGGAACAGGTGCAGCGACGCGGGCGAGTGGAGCGGTGACCGCCCAGTACCGAACCACCGGAAGTGGATCGCGCCTGGCAGCATCGATTTCGGCCGGACTGGCGGCGCCGATTTGACAGGCGTCGATGAAGTCGAGAAGGCGGGCAAGCGGGTAGGAGGCCGCGGAGCCGGTGAGCGTGGTCGGCGAGGCATCACCCGCGATGGAGACCATCATGGGCTCAGGAAAGAAGCCGGTGTCGCGGATGCGGAGAAGATGGTCACGATTTGCCGCACGGAGTCGCTCCAGCACAGCTCGATGCGCCGGATCAGCGGCGAGGTTGCGAACATTGTCGGGATCCGAGGCACAATCGTAGAGCTCTTCCGGGGCGCGGGGCTCGAAAAAAGCGCGTTGGGCGGCGTTGAGTTTCCCGGCGCGATAGAGGTCGTGCCAGACCTGCATTGAAGCTTGCTTCCACAGGTAGCCGAGGTGCTGACCCGCCGGCAGGTGAGGGAGGTAGTTGCGGAGGTAGCGATAGCGGCCGTCGGTGACGGCGCGGGCGAGGTCGGGGCGTTCGTCCATCCGGTCTCGAAACGAGTAGGTGAAGGCAGGGGCCGGAGCTAGGGCGGGTCCGCAAAAGGCGCGTCCTTGAAAATAGTCGGGCGCGGGCACTCCGGCCAGGCTGAGCACGGTCGGTGCTAGGTCGACAAAGTTGACAAGGTCGCTGACGCGAGAGCCGGCCCCAGCCGGGGCGAGGTGGGAGAACTTCTTTGGAAAGTAGGCGAGAAGTGCGGCATGGGTGCCGTTTTCGTAGAGGAATCGCTTGCTCCGGGATACAGCGCCACCGTGGTCGGAAAAATAGAAGACAATGGTGTCCTCAGCCAGGCCATCGGCGGCAAGGTCATCCAGGATCTTTCCAAGAAAGGCGTCGGCACGCGCGACGCAGTCATAGTACTGGGCAAGGTCGGCGCGGGTTTCCGTGGTGTCGGGCAGATAGGCGGGGACGCGGACTTTTGTGGGATCGGTGAGAAGGGGCTGGCGGGTATGGAGGCGGCTCTCGTGGGATTCCTCGGTGTTGAAGATCGCGAAAAACGGCTGACCAGGGGCGCGGTGACGGTAGTGGGCAGACTTGCTGTTTTCCGACCAGGGTGCGGTCCACGGCGTTGAGGTGTTGTAGTCGGTCTTGGCGTTGTTGGTGGTGAAGTAGCCCGCGGATCGGAGGTATTCCGGGAAAAACTTCACTTCGGGAGGCAGTGGCCGCTGGCTGCGCATATGCTGCGTTCCGAGGCTGCTGGCGTAGACACCGGTGATGATGCTGGAGCGGGTGGGGGCGCAAACGGGAGCGGGGGCGTAGGCGCGCTCGAAGACAATGCCGCCCGACGCGAGGCGGTCGAGGTGAGGCGTTCGTGCAAGCGGATCGCCGTAGGCTCCAACGTAGTTGAAGGTGTTGTCTTCGCTGACGATCCACAGGATGTTGGGCCGCTTCTCGGGTGTGGCGGACACTCCCGTCGCAAAAAGGGAAAAGGCCAGACCGACGATGGCTAAGGGATGCGAGAGCATGCGTTTAATGGCGTATGGCAGACTGAGAAATGTTCTGGCGGGGAAACCCGGGGCCCGACCAATCGAGAGTGAGAGAAGGCGGAGCGGAGCCGGTATGACGGTAGCTCAGGGTGAACGGATGAAGACCGGCGGCGAGTTTGACGGTGCTTGCGCGCTCAGTGCCTGCAGGATAACCGTGGTCGCAATCGATCAACGTGGCGGAATGAAGGCGGAGGAGCGCGCCCGTGTTGGCGGCGAGGACGAAGGAATATGAGCCCTCGGAGGGTACTTCGAGGTAGCCGGTAAACGTCACAACGAACTCTGACTCCGGACGTTCAATGGCCTTGAGATCGATCGAGGGACTGCTGCCGACCGCGTGGGAATGCAGAGTAACAGCGGCGGGAATCCAAGGAAATGCTCCATCGGTACGGGTCCAGACGAGACCCGCTTCCGTCTTGGTGGCAGGGGAGGCTATTGCGGGGATTGCGACGGTGTCGTAGGGCCGCGGAGCGGAGGGATCAGCGCGTCGCGATTGGAGCGCGAGAGCCTTGAGTTTGGACTGAGTGGGATCCTGCGCGGGGTCACCTGCGAGGTTGAATGCTTGTTTCGGGTCTTTGCGTACGTTGTAGAGTTCAAAGTCGTCGCTGGCCGATTTGATGTCGTAGCGAACTCCAACGAGGTCGCCGAGACGGATCGCCTGCATCTGGCCGCGGGGTCGGTTGCGACGGCTGGCCTCGAAGGCGGGATAGGCCGGTGTCTTGCCATTCACTGCGTACTCGAAGTAGAGCGGGCGCTGCATGAGGGCGGGGGCGGGCTTTCCAGACAGTGCGGGAAGGAGGGAGACACCGTCGGCGTTGGCGGGCGCGGGCAGGTTGGCGGCGGCGGCGAAGGTGGGCAACCAATCCCAGTGAGCCGTGGGTGCGGAGAGAACGAGCCCGGCGGGGATCCTCGCTGGCCAGTGGGCGAGCGTGGGAACACGGGTACCACCTTCCCATAGATCCCGTTTTATTCCGTCGAACGGGCCAAAGCTGGCGAAAAACTCGGGACTCAAATCCTCAGGCAAATAGGACTCCAGCGAAGGTCCGTTGTCGGAACTAAAGACAATGAGGGTGTTGTCAGCGAGTTCAAGGTCGCGAAGAAGCTGCACGAGATCACCGATCGCGTCATCGATACGGCGTACGCTGGTCGCGTAGCGCCGATAAACATCGGGCCATGGTTGGGTGCGGCCCATGGAGTCGAGGAAGGTCGCTTCGGCGTAGTCGGGATGATACCACGAGTCCACCTTGCCGGTGGCGGTGTTGATCATTTTTCCAGGTGTGCCCAGCCATTGGAGTCCGCCGGTGCGACCGCCGCCCGAAGGGAATGGGCAGGGCGGCAATTCGGTGACGGCATGCGGAGTGTCAAAGGCAAGGTACAGGAAAAACGGCTGGATTGGGTGCGAAGCGGTGTGGTCGCCGATCCAGTGCTTTGCCCGGGCGGCGAAGAGATCCGTCGTGTAACAGAGATCGAGCCCGCTGGAAACTTCGGCGCGATCTTCCCAGACCTCTTTGCCGAGGAGGTTCGGATTGGCATCGTCGGCTTCATCGGCAGAACCGCCCTTCTTGGGTGGAGTGGTGCGGCGGTTGCGGTAGGGCGCCTCCTTGGGGTAGTGCTCATGACCGTCAATGTGGCGGATGTAGCCGTAGAAAGAATCGAAACCTCGGTTGAGCGGGTGTGCCGGCCAGTGGGGTGCGCCACCCTGCGCCCGGCCTTGCAGTCCCCATTTGCCGATGGCGGCCGTGGCATAGCGCGCCTGACGGAGCACCGTGGCAAGCGTGTGATTGTCAGCGAGCGCCTTGTCGAACTGGTTGTCACGGACATTGGCGTGTCCTTGATGCAATCCGCTGAGCAGCGAGGCGCGCGAGGGAGCGCAGACGGGGGCGGCGCTGTAGTGGTCCGTGAGTCGGGCGCCCCCGGCTGCGAGCGCGTCGAGGTGCGGGGTTTGGATGCTGGCGCGATTGCCAGCGGCGCGGCGTTGGTTCTGAAAAAAGGCGCCAAGGTCGCCGTAGCCTAGGTCGTCGACCAGGATGAAAATGATGTTGGGGGGACGATCGGTCGCTTGGAGCGACGCGACGGTGAGGGCGAAAATCGCGAATGAGAGGAGCCGTTTTTTGATCATGACGGAGCGACTGCAGGTTGAATGAGGTGCGCTCTCGGTTGCGTGGCGCTTCTTGTGGCCCACCGGACCGAGCCTGACGAGTGGGACGGTTTAGGATTTGGACTTTGGCGCGGGAACGAGGCCGGGCGGGCGCACACCCTTGCCTTCGCGTTTCGTGAGGGAGTCGCCCAGATCGGCCCGCATCTTCTCCGCAAAGTCGAGAAGGAGTGCGACGACTTCAGGGTGAGCGGCGGCAACGTCCGTGGTCTCGCCGCTGTCGTGCTGCAGATCGAACAACTGCGGCCCCGCAAGCGTGCGCTGCTCGTATCTGGCCGGGATGCCGTCCCGACCACCGGGTCGGCCACCAAGCGTACGATAGGTGTGCGGGAGCTGGAGTTTCCACTGGCCGTCGCCTGAACTCACGGCCTGGAGTTGGTTGTTCTCGTAATACCATGCATAGCCCTCGTGTGGATTTTTCGCGCCTGGCGCACCGCTGATGATCGGCCAAACATCGAGGCCATCGATTGGGTGCATGGGAAGAGGCGCGCCAGTGAGGTGCGCGATGGTTGGAAGGAGATCAATGGTCACGATCATGTCGTTGCAAGTTGTGCCTGCGGGAATTTTCGCTGGCCAACGCATGATGCAGGGCACGCGCGTGCCACCCTCCCAGGCGGTGCCTTTGCCTTCGCGGAACGGTCCAGCGCTGCCGGCGTGCGTACCATAGCTGAGCCATGGGCCGTTGTCGGAGGTGAAGATGATGAATGTGTCTGCTGTAAGGTTGAGTTCGTCGAGGGTGCGCATGACTTCGCCCACGCTCCAGTCAATCTCCATGATCACATCGCCATAGAGCCCCAGTTCGGACTTGCCCCTGAACTTGCTGCTCACATGGAGCGGGACGTGCGGCATTGAGTGGGCGAGATAAAAGAAAAACGGACGGTCCCGATTGCGTCTTATGAATGCCACCGCTCGTTCCGTGTAGTTTGTGGTGAGTTGCTCCTGATCCTCGGGGTTCAGGCCGTCCTTGACCTGAAGGTCGTTCTCAAGGAGGGGCAAGGGTGGATAGGTTCCTGCCTTCGCCTCAGGGTGAAACGGCCACATATCGTTGGAGTAGGGGAGGCCGTAGTATTCATCGAAGCCGTGATGCACCGGCAGAAATGGCTCGGGCCGCCCGAGGTGCCACTTGCCCGCCATGCCGGTGGCATAGCCGGGTTGCTTCAACAGTTCGGCGAGCGTCACTTCGCCCGCGTCGATGCCGTGTCGAGCATTGGGACCGAGCGCTCCGTGGATGCCGATGCGGTTCGAGTAGCAGCCGGTCAGCAACGCGGCACGCGAAGCGGAGCAGACGGGTTGCGCGACGTGGAAGTTTGTGAAGATGCGGCCCTGCGCTGCCAACCGGTCGAGATTCGGCGTCGTGAAGCCCTTCGCGCCAAAGACGCCGACGTCGCCGTAGCCCTGATCGTCGGTAAAGATGACGATGAGATTGGGATGGCGAGCAGCAGCTGGAAGCGCCGCGGCGACGAGGGTGAAGGCCAAGAGTGCGCGGAGTTGCGTTTTGTTCATTGCGGAGAGGTGACTGGGGTCAAGGCACGGCAGGCGGCGTGACGCAGACGAGAGGCCACTGTAGGCAACGTGCGAATCAGAGTTGGATTTCTCGACGCCCGGGGCGGGCTGGGTCAGCCGCGGCTTCGAGCCCAGCTATGGATTGAACGTTCGGTTTGTCACGGCCTACTCTCATGGTGTAGATGCCTGCCGCGAACACCGGTGGCTGCCAGCGTGTTCCTGGCGTGCGTACCGTGTAGAGGATGTCGCCAGTTGCCTCGGCTATGATTTGTACAACGGCACTCGGCGCGCCAGTAATGACGAGTTCCGGGAGCCATGCGGCGGGTTTGCGCCCGTCGTTGTCGTCCATTGCGATGGTGATGGGCCAGCCGGAGAACTGCGCATTTCTCCCATTTTGCACGACTGAGAAGCGAGGCCAGCACTCGAAGGTTGCGGTCCGTTTCCTCTTATGGAAGCGGGCGATGCCGTAACCATCCGCGCGCTGCTTCTCATCGCTGATTTCCGGGGGATTCGCGTAAGCCATCATCGAGATCCTGTTGCCGAGGCCGTCCTTGAAGTCGCCGGTCCACGGGAGCGGGCTTCCGGGCACGGGATTTGGGCCGGGCTTTTCGTCGAGCGGATGCCACCAACGTCCATAGATGGTATTCACCAGCGCAGGACTGGTGAAGGCATACGGACCGTCACCCCACGTGGCGAGGCCGTGCTTCACGATCACCGCGAGATGCTGGTCGCCGCAAAGATGCACGGCGCGGGCGCGTCGCAGCTCCTCCAGTGCGCGATCGCGCTGCGTTTGAGGCCAGCCATTGCAGTCGAGGTCGGCCAGCAGGCGATCATTCACCTTGCCGTGCATGTGGACGGCGCCGCAGAACGCGGTCTGTGAAAGGACACACTTGAGCTCCGCGCCCGTCCAATCCTGCGCCCATTCGTGGAGAAAGCGGTGCTGGCGTTCGCCGAGCAGCACGAGGCCTGGCAGGTCGATTGTCTTCGGGTCGTAGGACGGGTCGTTGATGTGATCGGGCCGCGGCCCCATTTTCGGGATCTTCCCTTCGGGACCGGATTTGAATTTGCGATCCTCGAGGATGGCGAAGTCCACGCCGCCCAGCCGCAGCCGCGTGAAGTACACCGTGATGCCCCGCTCGACCGGCTCGGGGTCTACCGGGTCGGGCAGGTGCCACGTTTGCTGGCGTTGCACGAGATTCACGTAGTCGACCGGAAAAAAGTAGCCGCCGTCCGCACCGTCCTGCCGGAGGCTGCGTTTTCCGTTTTCGCCCCAGAGGTTCGGGTGGCCCACGTCGTGGTCATCCGGAATCGTGATCGTCGGGCGGTCGCGTATGATGTCGCGGAATTGCAGGCCGAATTCGATCCAGCCGGCCGTGTGCTCGGTGTGGCGATAGGTCTGGTCGCCGGCGAAGAAAAGGAGGTCGGGATTTTGCGCACGCAGGTGCTCGATGATTTCCGGCCGCATCCCCGTGGTGCGGCTGGAATTGCACGACATGTTTGCAATGACGATCTCTTCCTGGTCCACCGGGTCGCGTCGTATGAGACCCTCGAACTTCGCGCTATCGCCATGGCGCACCCGATACGGCACGTTCTTGGTTGCATCCCACTTGCCGACGCGAAAATGGGCACTCCAGCCGGGATACACCACCTCCTCCCGGGCGGCCTCGATCCACTTTCCCTCACGTTGAAACTCCAAGCGAACCTCGCGCGTCTCCCCAGGCTTCAACGGGAAAAGCTGAGCGGTCATTTTCACAACCCCGCATTCCTGCGTGTAAAGTGCAAAGGCGACGACTTGGTCGCGCGGCACATCTAAGTCTGGCGGCGGATTCTGCTTCGGACGCGGCGCCAGCCACCACTCCCCGGTGGCCAGCGAGTCGAGATTCTGGAAATCAGCCCCGAAGGGATAAGGCCCGGCCGCCGCAGCGGCGATGTGGGGCAATGAACCGGCAAAGGCCGCGCCGAGGGCGGCACCCGCGAGGTGCTGGCTGAATTCGCGTCGCGTGAGTTTTCTGTCTTCGGAATCTGGAGCGGAGTCGAAGCTGCTCATGCTTGGGAGTGACGTGTCATTCCGGGATGGGGTCGCTGCGCTTGACGGCTTTGCCTTCCCACATGGCCTCGTCGGATACGGAATCGTAGGCAAGCACGCGATTTTTGCTGCCGGGTGCGGCAGGAACGTCGGTTTGGGGAATCCAAGCGGCGAGTTCCCGGCGGGTGGGGGCAGTGGTGGGGTCAGCGGCCAGGTTGTTCCATTCGTGCGGGTCAGCAGCGAGGTCATAGAGCTCTTCGGACTGGTCGGCGTAGCGGATGTAGCGCCAGCGGTTGGTGCGGACCGCGTGGTTGCCTCGGTTGTGGGTGGTGATCGCGGGCCAGGGGCGCGGCGCGGTGGCGTCTCGAAGCTGAGGCACGAGGCTGTGGCCCTCGAGATTGGTGTGGGCGGGCATTCCGGTGAGTGCGAGGAGCGTGGGGAAGATGTCGAGCAGCTCCACCGGGCTCCCGTAACGAGCGGCGCGGCTGATACCCGGTCCGGCAAAAATCAGCGGCACGTGGGTGGATTCTTTCCAGAGGCTGTTCTTCCCGGTGATCAGCTTTTCGCCCAGATGATAACCGTGGTCGCTCCAGAGAACGACAATGGTATTGTCGGCGCGTCCGGTGGCTTCAAGGGCTTTGAGTACTCGGCCGACCTGAGCATCCATAAAGCTCGTACTGGCGAGGTAGGCGCGCACGAGGTCGCGCCACTCACCGAGGCGTTTCATCGTGGAGAGACGGGGCTCGGGAAGTTTCCAGTGAAGGTACCAGGAAAAATGGGGGGTGTCGTCGCGGTCGGTTTCCAAGACCGTAGGCAGGCGGAGGGATTCAGCCGGATAGAGGTCAAACCACTTTTGAGGCGCGTAGCAGGGCACATGCGGCAGGCGGAATCCGGCGGCGATGAAGAACGGCTTGTCCTTCGGTGCTTCGCGCAACGCTTCGGCGGCA
>JAEUGZ010000236.1 GCA_016794725.1 Opitutaceae bacterium
GTCCGTGCGGTCGACTGACTGACGCGAAACTCCTTCCCCTTGGAGCGGACGATCTCCTTCGCTTTTTCGAAGTCACGAGACTGAATGAGCAATTCAGCGTCGCCCGTGACGGAGCGTGGAAAAACAACACGGTAACCCAGACCGCCCGAGGAATTGATGCGTTCACGAATCAAGATGCGGTCATCCTCGGACCACGCCCAGACCTTCAGCTTTCCATTCACATCTCGCCGTTGCTTGAAGGAGTCCTTTGCAGGTGCGTGCGTCTCCATGCCGAAAGTGATGCCAACTTTCGGTACAATGTCGATACAATCACTTTGGTGGGCCCGTTGTTTGAGCGTCTAATTCGGGCTTAAGTCACTGTAATTCATTGCTTAGCAAATTGGTGGAGGTGCCGGGAGTTGAACCCGGGTGCCCCTGGCCTTCACGATCCGCGTCTACCGGTGTAGTGCCGAATTAACTTCGCCAGCGACATGTGACGGCACGCGCTCGTCGTCGGCTAGGCCCTGGTTGAAGGTACGGTCCGCCAGTCAGGGACGACCAAGGCGGAATATTCCTGCTGTCGACGTACGTTCCGGCTAGCAGGTGTCGCCGGACATACGAGGCTGCCTAATTAGGCGGCCAGGGGCATTTCTTCAGTGTTGCCGTTTATTTGTTTTCGCAGGGAGATTTACGAGAGACCCACGACTCTCGACAGGCAGCGGAGCGCTCTAACCAAGGGTAGAATCCATAACACCCCCAAAAGATAAAATTGGGGAAGACGAATCGACCTGCGGTCGCGAACGGATCAAAGAACAGAAGAGTCAACCTACTCGGTCTTCGGACCAACGCAAGGCCAACGGGACGCACACAGTGATCGCATCAAGGCCCGATGCAGACACGGCGCAACCGCCAGTAGCTCTGCACGACGGGCAGGTCGGCCGGGGCAAGGTCATGAAGCGCGAGCTCCTCGGGTAGAACCCATTTAATGGCACAGTGTTCCACGGGATGCGGTAGGTCGGAATCCTCATCCAGGGTGGCCAGAAACGGAATCAACTCGATCGTAACGGTGGGGTAGGTATGGACTGCTGAAGGCAGGGGATCACCGACGCGGATTTCGCACCGCAGCTCTTCGCGAATCTCTCGTCGCACGGCCTCCGGCGCGGTTTCCCCGGCTTCGATCTTTCCTCCGGGGAATTCCCATACCAGGGCAAGATGCTTGTGGGGAGGACGTTGCGCGATCAGCACCCGGCCTTTGCGTTCAATGAGGGCACAAACGACGGAGAGCGGCGGCGACGAGGGCACGAGGGGGGGTGATGGCTCCACTCGATGAGGCAGGCAAGTGCTCACGCGTGGGTCGAGGTCACTGCAACTATTCTCGCGGAGCGGGGTGATAGAAGCATGAGAACCTTCGTAAAACTCCTTCTGGTCGCGGCGATTGTGCTCCTGGCGATCAAACTCTGGCCGCTGGCTGTCTTCCTTCTGGGGGCGGTCGGCCTTATCCTCGGCCTTTGCGGCGGACTCTTCAGCCTCACCCTTGGCGGAGTGATGACCGTACTGGCGATTGGACTCTCCATCCTCCTCGTGCTCGCGATCGTCACCTCGCCTCTCTGGATCACGGCGTTGGCTGTGTTCGGATTGGTGGCGCTTGCCCGGCGGTCGCCTTCTCGGGTGGCTTGAACCGGTGCGGCTGACTGGCTTGCCACTTCGGCTTGAGCGCACCGCCCGGGCGCAACCGGGGCTTGCGGGCGGGCCCGGGCATGCCCTTGCTGCGGGGTTTCATGGGGACTGATCCTACCGCATCCATACTCTCCGGCGTGGCGCTGATTGGGCGATCCGATGGGTTGGTCAAGTCCCTGCGTGGATTCAAAAAGGACCGACACAGCGTCCCCGATTCAGCCAACGCGGCGACCCAAGCCTTTCTGGCCAAACTCTGCGAAGCAGAACTGAAAGAGGAGGCTGAGCTGCTCTTTCAGCAGGCCCGTGTTGCCATGGCTTATAAACGGAAGGACCTGTCACTCGACCTCGCCCCCGCCCAGGCGGTGCTGACGACGCGCGACTTTTCCGTGGATTGGTCCTTCTCGCTGAAACCCGAGGATCCGGCGCGCTACGAGCGAGTCCGGACCTTGCAGGGGCTGCGCTCGCCCGAGGTGGTACAGCTTGAGACCTTCGATGGTCTGTTCACCCGCTGGTTTCAATGCCTGGTCTTCACCCTGACGAAGGGGGTCGCGGTCGAGTCGGTGATCGACGCGGTGGAAGGACTTTCCGACGAGCCGGACTTGGGACTTACGGTGACTTACCCCTCGGATTGCCGCGAGTGCGTGCTCAACGTCGAGGGGGTGGAGGCAAGTGTGCGCTGCACCGGGATCACGCTGGAGGTGGAGTTTCCTCACGCCGGCTCCCCGCGCGAACTCATCGCCGCGTTTTCCGCGGTGCGACGGGCCTTTGTACTCACCCGGAATGCCACCCTGGCGGGCTTGTGGTGAATCGCGAAGGAGGTTCCCGGAACTATGACGAAGTGCCCGACGCCACGCGGTGTCGGACACTTCCCATAAAATCCACAGGCTTGGACCTTGCTTCGCTGGACCAGGTTCAGGTGTTCCGGTAGAAATCGATCACAATGCCCTCCGGACCCTGCACCCAGACGGACTCCGTGCCCCACGCCGTGTGGATCGGACCCTTGAGCACGGCGGCGCCATAGGCCTCCGCCCGCCACGCGGCGGCAGAGATATTCTCCTCCTCAAAGTGCAGGATGATTCCTGCAGCCGTGGCGACCGGACCGGCCGGCTCGGCATTGAGCATGATGCGGATCTTCCGTCCCTCCAATTCGGCAAATTGCTCGAATTGCTGGAGGACCTGGAGGCCCGTGACCTGTTGGAAGAAAGCGACGGCTTTGGCGACGTCACGCACGATCAGGCTCGTGCTTCGGAGTGAACTCATGGCAGGTGGCAGGCTGCACGTCTGCGGATGGGGCGTGGTGCGCCGATCCGGTGGACGCCGATCGTCGGTCAAGATTCTGACCGAGTGTGGAAAGAGAGGAAGTTTGCCGAATGGCAGCATGAAACGGGGGGATCGAGTGTAGACGATTGTGGGGGTGGACGTCCGACGGAATGCGACGCAGCCGGATAAAACGGCGATGGATCGGGTCGAATTTGCGATCAGTGATCGCTAAAGGAAAAAGTACTGGGTGTCGTGCGAGAGGAAGGTTTGGGTCGGTGGCTCAAAGAGGACACGCCAGACGTCCGCGTAACGGCTCCAGGGGCCGGCGACGGGACCGTCAAAGACCAGGCGTCGTTTCGGCGGAGCCGACGACGGCCGGAGGGTGGCGCGAAGTTGGAAGCAGTCGTGTCCCTCCTGGGAACTGAAGTAGAGGCTGCGTCGCTCCAGGATACCCATGTCAGCGGGCGGCGAGGAGAAGCTGCCGACCCGGGCCAACCAGTAGGTGCGGGACACATACTCGCGCCGCGCCAATTCAATCACTGCATGTTCGCACGCGGCCTCGAACGTCGGAGCGGCGGAGCGGCCGTAGACGTGAAATCCACCCTCGCACGCTTTGTGCAGAATGACCGACACCTCGCCGGGTTGATCCCAGATCACCCAGGCCGTCACGCCTGGCCACCGCGTTTTCCGGGCGAAGCCGCCGATGAGGCCCTCCCACCACGCCAACACGCTGTGACGTTCGACGGCTTCGAAGTAGGCGCTGGCCCGGGCCTGACGCGCAAACAGACCGGGGAAGGCGGCCATCCCGGTCGACGTGGGATCCACGTCGAAACCATGGTTGGACCGACGATCGCTCGTGATGCAGGTGTAATAGGCCCACCGTTCGATGGCCTCCGAGACGGCTTTGTGGCGGGCGACCAAGGGCGAGTCGTCCGTGCCTGTGCCGTCGGCATCGCCGTAGAGCAAAGGTTTGGCGCGACTAGGCAGCAGCTCGGATCGAATGTAAGCGTTCGCTTGAAACGTCCGGCGGCCCTCCACCACGAAATCACTGGTTTCGATCTTGGCCACCGGCCCACCCAGGTGATCGAAAACGTTGCGGAATCGGAAATTGGCGAGAGTGAGCATGACTGAAGCGCTCCGCTTAACCTAGCCCGGAGGCCAGACACAGTCCCCACCGCTTCCACAGTCACCAGATGGGTGAAGGTCTGAGACGTTTACGATCCTGGTTTCATCGTCGATCGAACCCACGAGTTCGGCCGCTCGAACCCAACCGGCGGAGAGCAAGAGGCTGGCAAAAAGCCCAGAGGCAGCACGGAAGACGAATCTCATGAGGCCACGATAAAACAGCCTGAACTTCCTGCGATATTTCAAATCGCCTGATTTAAGGAGTCTGCGTATCCGCATTGAGGGGACCGCGGCCTCCTCTTGGGTGGTGGACCCACCTTGAAATAGGTGGCGCCGGGCCAAATCTAGGTGTTGCCGTACTGGGGTTCTTTGCAAACCTCTCCCCATCCACCTTCGTTGTGCGTTTGTTTAGGCTGACCGTCCTACTCTGGCTCCTTGCAGCCATGCGGATTCCAGGTGCTGCGGCACCCGGACCCGCGGCGTCGGTGGGCGATGTCGGGTTGCCGATCATCGAGGTGTATTCGAATCAGGAAACGGGAGTGCATCGACCCAAGTGGTCGCTGGCGGAGGACGAGGGCGGGCGCATTCTGGTGGGCAGTACTGCGTTGCTGGTTTTTGATGGAAAACGCTGGGCGCAGACGGTGGTGCCCGGGATAACCCGCTGGCGGGCCTTGGCGTCGGATGGAACCGGCCGGATCTGGGCGGGAGGGGGCGATGAGGTGGGATATTTCGTCCGCTATCCGGATGGGGGATATCACTACACCTCGTTGCGTGACCGGCTTCCACCTCGTGCCGCTTCCCTGCGCGACATCTGGCAGATTCTGGTGCGAGAGCACGAAGTCTTCTTTTTTGCGGACGAGTGCATCCTTCGGTGGGCAGATGAAAAAATGGAGGTGATCGAGGTGCCCAATCAGAAGCGTTTGACCGGAAGCATGTCGGATGGGCGCATTTTCGCCGGTCCCGATCGATTGGGGGTGATGGAATTGAAGGGCCTCGAGTTGAAGCCAGTGCTGAGCATGGACCAGTTGGGACGTGCGAATTTACTTTCGGTCACCTGCGAAACAGGCGGGGGTTATTTGCTGGCCACCTCCAATGGACTATGCCGGTGGAAGGACGGGCAGTTGACGGTGCTTTGCCCGGAAGCCAGCGCCTACATCAAGCAAAACATCATCACGAGCATTGCTCGACTCGCGGATGGCTCTCACGCGGTGGGCACGCACCACGGTGGCATTGTGATCGTGGCGCCCGACTTCTCGACTTACCGGATCCTGAGTGTGGCGCAAGGACTGCCGAGCGACTCGATCGGCCGTTTGATTGCGGACCGGCAGGGAACGCTTTGGGTCGTTTCCGATACCTTTGTGAGCCGCGTGCTCCTTTCACCTGCGGTCAGCTTCTTTGGATCGGAGAACGGCTTGAAAGGCCGCTCGCGAAGCCTGGTGGTCGTGGGAGGCGACGTCCTCGCGGCCACCTCAGAGGGCATGTTTGGCCTTGTGGGAGGAGGGGATGCTTTCCCCTCGTTCCGAAAACTGCCCGCGACCGCGCTTCGATACAACGACCTTCGAGTCGTGGGGGACACCGTACTGGGGGCGCGATTTGGCGGCGTGGATTCCCTTTCTTTTGCTCGCGTAAGCGCCGTGGCGAAAGCGATTCGGAATGTGTCGGTGGTGGAGCCAAGCCGGACCGATGCGGGGCGGATATGGATAGGAGACGGGCCGGTGGTCTCTTCGTTCCGTCTTTCGGCCGACGCTACAGCGTCGACGGTGCCAGTTGCCACGCTGCCCGACTCCGTGATGTCGATTTATGAGACGTCCGACGGGGTCCTCTGGATCTGCACGGATCTGCGCGGCGTGTATCGACTTACTCCTGACGGCAAGGGGGCCTATGTCGTGTCTCAGGTTGGCCCGGAGATGGGGCTTTCGAAGAAAGAGGCATATTCCTCGATCAAGGGTGTCGGGGACACCTTATTCGTCTTCGCTTCAACCACGGCCTACCGCCGTCGTTTCGGGGAAGCGTCGTTCCACCGCCTCGCCGCCGTTCCGGTGG